>JBFHIF010000184.1:0-3919 GCA_041596595.1 Erythrobacter sp.
CGCGAAACCGAGCCGGCATCGATAAACGGCACGATCTCGACCGCTCCGTCCATGAAACCGGTCTGTATCCGCGCCTCGAGCGAGACTTCGACCACCGAGCCGCCGCCCAGCGCCTCGCCAAATTCGTTGCGCGGACCGATCGCCTGGAAGCCATAGCCGCGCACCGATGCGCCGCCGCCCGAATAGAGCCGCCGCGAAGGGGCCACTTCGAAGGCGTTTGCGCCGAGGATCGAGGCGACCCTGACGCGCCCGGCAAGCACGTGCTCGCCAAAGGGCTGGTAATAACTGCCATCGCCCTGCGCACGCAGATAATAGGTCTCGCTGCCCAGCGTGCGGGAGACCTCCGGGGCGGCAAATCCGGTCAGGCGGAACCCGCGTGTCGGATCGAGCAGGTCGTCGCTGCCATCGACAGTCGCGCTGCCGAACAGGCCGAAGATCGTATAGGTCTGGCGCGGACGCTCGATCCCCTCGACCGGGGCGGGCCGTTCATCGGTATAGAGCGCTTCGGCCCCGATTTCCCAGCTCAAGGGCTTCTGGAACAAGAGGTTCGAGACACGCTCGAACGATCCGCGTATCGCTGCGGTTCGCGCATCGACTGCCTTGGTCTCGATATCGCTGAGATAGGCGTCGAGCAGCAGGATCTGGTCGCGCGCGCGGAAATTGTTGCGCTTGAAGCTGATGCTCGCGAGCTGCTCCCTGGTCCCGAGGATACCGCGCAGCTTGAGCGCGCCTTCGGGGGGGAAGATATTGCGGTGTTCCCAGCTCGCCTCGACCTTGAAGCCATCCTCGGTGCCATACCCCACCGCGCCCGCGATCGTGCGCAGCTTGGCCTTTTCGAATTCGACGTCGAGCGCGACTTCGCCCGGCTGGTCACCCTGCGGCGGCACGATCTCGCGCGGGGTGACAGCGACGCTCGACACGAGGCCGGTGGCGATGACCGCCCGCCGCAGATCGGCCTGGAGGCTGGCCTGGTAGACATCGCCGCTGTCAAAACGCGCAATCCGCGACAGGTGACGACTCGACAGGAATCCCGGCTCGGCGCTGACGATTTCACCGAACACGTATTTGCCCCCCGGCGATACCGGCAGGGTCAGGTCGCCTTCTTCGCGCGCGTGATCGACCAGCAGTTCGGGCTCGTCGATCTCGGCGAAGGGATAGCCGGTTTCGCCGAGCTCGATCCGGAGGTCGAGTTCCTCCTCGACAATCCGGTCCGCCTTGAGAGGATCGCCCGGCTGGATGCCGAAAGCGGCACGCAGCTTGGCATAGTCGGGAGCCGTGGCGAGCGCGCCCAGATCGATGCTGCCGAAACGGTAGAGCGGACCGGGAAGAATGTCGAAGCGCGCCTGCGGTTCGGCATCGCCGCGCTCGCCCGCGCCGTCCAGTTCGCCGCGCCGACCTCCCGAAAGCTGGCGAGCGACCTCGCCGGAATAATAGCCGTAGACGCGCAACATCTCCGCCAGCAATTCCTGATCCGCCCGCGCGCGCGCGGCGATCTGCGGCACGGTATCCTCGCCGTCGTCGAGCGTCTCGATGGTCGAGAGCGCGCGGAACCGTTCGATGAAATCGGTGCGCTCGGGGAATCGGTCGAGATCTTCGGGGAAGGCGAGAATCACCTGATCGCTCACCCGGAATTCTTCCAGCTTGGGCAATTCGACCAGGTCGGGCGCTTCGATCTCGTCGAGGGCGGCGACTTCGGGGTCGGGTTCGAGCCGCTCGGGCACGGGGATTTCGAACGCATCGAGCGAGGCGCTGATGGCCGGGTCGAGCGGATCATCGAGCAGGTCTTCGGCGCGGTCCTCAATCTCGTCGGCGTCGGGCTGCGGCGCCGAAGGATTGGCGATGCCTTGCGCGGCCCACTCTTCGGGGTCGGACAGGGCACTTTCGGGTATCAGTTCGTCGAGCGTGCGGCTGGCAGGGATCGCGGGTTCGGGCTCGGGCCGTTCGGGTTCGACCGGAGGAGATGCAGGTCCTTCCTGCGCTGCCGGGTCAGGTCCCGCCGTGCCGTCCTGTCCCAAGGCCGCAGTAGGCCACAGCGCGAGCGCCGCGCAGAGCCCTGCTGCCAAAGGGATATTCGATTGTAACTGCGACAATAATCAGCTCGTGGGAAACTTGACCGGTTGGCCGTCCTTACCCCTTGCCCCACTCATAGCGCCAGCCTTTTCCTGCCGTGGCGCGGTGGCCTTGGCAATCAGGCGGCTCTGTTCGCTGCGATCCATCCGTGCCCAGCCCTCGCGCGTGAGACGTTCGAGCGGCCGATAGCGGACCTTGTATTGCATCCGCGGACTGCCTTCGACCCAGTAACCCAAATAGACATAGGGCAGGTTGGCTTCGGCAGCGCGAACGATGTGATCGAGGATGATGTGGTTGCCGAGCCCCGAACGGGTCGGGTGATCGGGCTCGTAGAACGAATAGATCATCGAGAGGCCATCGCCCTGGCGATCGGTCAGGCAGGCACCTACCAGCCGCCCGGGTTCGCCATCCACGTCGGGCTCGCGATATTCGACCATGGTGGTCGTCACGGGCGTGTGCTCGACCATGTCGGCATAGTCCATCTCGTCCATCGCGTTCATTCCGCCATCGGGATGACGCACTGCGAGATAGCGGCTCAGCAGTTCGAACTGCTCTTCTGTCGCCCAGGGCCGACATTCGGAAACGACGAGGTCTCCATTGCGCCGCAGATCACGCTTCTGCGTTTGCGACGCGTGGAACTCCTTCACCACGACGCGCACCGACACGCAGGCCTGGCAATCGATGCAGCTCGGACGATAGGCGACCGTCTGGCTCCGCCGAAAACCGATCCGGCCGAGCGCCTCGTTGAGCTGGTCGGCATTGGGGCCTTTGAGTTCGGTGAACACCTTCCGTTCCTGCCTGCCCGGCAGATACGGGCACGGCGCAGGGCTCGTCACGAAGAAACGGGGGAAGCGGATCGGCGCCGTCACGGTCTGTCTCGGGTCCTCTCATCAGGGAATCGGCTTTTCGCCTGTTAAGACGATGTTATGCCTTTTCGGGTTCCCCGGTAAAAGACCCTTAACCACAAATCACGGTGAACAAAGGTTTAGTTTGCACAGCCCGACTCGCCTGATGCGAGAGTTGACTCAGAACGGGACACAAACGCCGAAAGGTTAAACACGGCGTGAATCCATGCCCTTAGCGGTCTAGTTGAGTTCGACCATGTTGACCGAATAGTTCTTCGCCCGCAGCGCGGCGACCAGCCTTTCGACCTGCTCGGCATCGCGCGCCTCGCACTCGATATCGGTGATCAGACCCTTTGCCGGGAGCGAAGTGAAGATGCGCTGGTGATAGATCTCGATGATGTTGACGTTGTGCCGCTCGAATTCGCTCATCACCCGGTGGAGCGCGCCGGGCCGATCCTGGAGCGTGATCCTGAGGCGCGCGAGCCGTCCCTGGCGCGCCAGATCGCGCAGCAGCACGTTCGCGAGCAACCGTGTGTCGATATTGCCGCCGCACAGCACCAGCCCGACAGACTTCCCGGCAAAGCGCTCCGGGTTCTCGAGCACTGCGGCGAGCCCTGCGGCGCCCGCGCCCTCGACCACGGTCTTCTCGATCTGGAGAAGCAGCGATACCGCCTTTTCGAGCGAAGGTTCGTCGACCAGCAGAATATCGTCGACCCGCTCGGCGATGACCTTGGCCGTGAATTCGCCCGGCTTCTTGACCGCGATCCCTTCAGCCAGCGTGTCGCCGCCGCATTCATGGCTTTCGCCCTTGATCCGGTCGAACATCGAGGGGAACAGCGCGGCCTGAACCCCGATCACCTCGATCTGCGGATTGAGGGTCTTGGCGACCGTCGCCATGCCCGAAATCAACCCTCCGCCCCCGATAGGCGTGACCAGGCAATCAAGGTCAGGCTTCACTTCGAGCATTTCGAGCGCGACCGTGCCCTGCCCCGCCGCGATCCGCG
>JBFHIF010000185.1:0-3916 GCA_041596595.1 Erythrobacter sp.
GCATCGCGGTCACCGATCCCGGCCGCCTCGGCGGCTTCGATCATCGCATATTCGCCGCTCACCTGGTAGGCGAAGACCGGGACCGCAAAACGCTGCTTGATGCGGTAGATCACGTCGAGATAGGCAAGCCCCGGCTTGACGATGACACTGTCGGCGCCCTCGGCAATGTCGAGTTCAACCTCGCGCATGGCCTCGTCGGCATTGGCGGGGTCCATCTGGTAGGTCTGCTTGTCGCCTTTCAGCAGCCCGCTCGATCCCACTGCATCGCGGAACGGACCGTAGAAGGCGCTCGCATATTTGGCGGCGTAGCTCATCACCTGGACATTGTGGTGGCCGCCCATTTCGAGAGCCATGCGGATCGCCTGGATCCGGCCGTCCATCATGTCGGACGGCGCGATGATGTCCGCGCCCGCCTCGGCCTGGTTGATCGCCTGGTCGACCAGCACCGCGACGGTATCGTCATTGGTGACGTAGCCCGCATCGTCGACCAGCCCGTCCTGCCCGTGGCTGGTATAGGGATCGAGAGCCACGTCGGTGAGCACGCCCAGATCGTTCCCGCAGGCCTGCTTGATCGCCCTGATCGCGCGGCACATCAGGTTGTCGGGATTGAGCGCCTCGGCCCCGTCATCGCTGCGGCGAGCGAGCGGGGTGTTGGGGAACAGGGCGACCACCGGAATGCCGAGGTCGACCGCTTCGCGCGCCCGTTCGACGATCCGGTCGACCGACCAGCGCGAAACCCCGGGCAGGGTATCCACCGGCTGTTCGACGCCTTCGCCTTCGACCACGAACAGCGGCCAGATGAGGTCGCTCGGCGCAAGCAGGGTCTCGCGGTGCAGCGCGCGGCTCCACCCGCTCGAACGGGTGCGGCGCAGGCGGGTGTTGGGGTAGCGTCCGGTCATGCGCGGCGGTTTAGCCGCAAACCCGCAAAGGCTGCAACGCGCAAGGCTCAGGTGCCGATCGCACCGATGCGCTGGCGACGGGCGAGATCGATCTTCTCGATCTCGCGTAGCGGTTCCTCGGCCTCGTTTTTCTTCGGTTCCAAATCGGCAAGCGCAACGCCGACTTCGATTTCCTTAAGCCGGATCAGCTGGCGGCGGAAGTCGATCAGCTCGGTGCCCGAAAGCTGCGCGCGGGTCACGAACTGGACGCTGGCGGGATTGATCGCGCGGCCGCCGCGATACATCTCGTAATGGAGGTGCGGCCCGGTCGAAAGCCCGGTCGAGCCGACATAGCCGATGACCTGGCCGCGGCGCACGTCCTGTCCGCTGCGCACCGCCATGCGGCTCATGTGGCAATACCGGGTCTGCAACCCGCCGCCATGGCTGAGCTTGACCGCGATCCCGCAGCCGCCCATCCGGCCGGCCCCTGCGACCTTGCCATCGGTCACCGCGACGATCGGCGTTCCGCGCCTGGCCCGGAAATCGAGCCCCGAATGCATCCGCCGATAACCCAGGATCGGGTGCCTGCGCATTCCGTAGCTCGAAGAAACCCCTCCCGGAACCGGCGCGAGCAGCCCGTTGCGCTGTTCGCCCACGCCCGAAGCTTCGTAGAAACGACCCTCATCGCCCCACCGCATCAACTGCGTGCGTGGCTCGCCGCCCCGTTCGATCCCGGCATAGAGCAGTTGCCCCGCCTGGCGTTCGCCGGTCGCGGCGCGGCGATAGGCGATGATGATATCGAACTGGTCGGACGAACGGATCTCGCGATCCATGTCGATCTGGCTGTCGAGGGTCTTGATGTATTCCTGCACCGCGCTGGCGGGGACACCGGCGGCGCGCATCGAGCGGTAGAGGCTCGAGCCCACCGGCCCGCGCAGCCTGAGCGGCGTGTCATCGACGCGAATGACGTTGCGCTGGAGCGCGAGGTTCCCGCCGATGCCGGTTTCGGGATCGGCGTTCAGCCGCCCGACCTCGAGTTCGAGATCGAAGCGCGCGCGGAACTTGAGCTGATCGAGCGGGCGCGGCGCGTTTTGTGCAGGACGGCGACCGAGCACGATGTCGATCTGGGTCCCGGGCGCAATCTCGGATATCGGCATCGCGTCGCCGATCAGGGCGCTGACCCGGCCGATATCCTGTGCAGAAACACCTGCGCGGCGCAGCATTGAGGCGAAACTGTCTCCCGGCGCCAGCGTGGCGAGCAATTCGATCTGCGGGCGTTCGGGGGCGTGAGCGAGAGGCAGGACGCGGGTGGTCGGGCCCATGCGCTTCCCGCTGTCGGCACCCAGTGCCAGCGGCATGATCATCTGGCTGCGAAGCTCGTCGGCCACCTGCTCGTCGGCCGGCATCGCGGCACGCGCTTCGAGCGGGGCGAAATCGGGCCAGAATGCAAGCGCCAGTGCTCCGAGCCCGACCATCGTGCCAAGCCCGCGAAACCAGCGGCGGCTGCCGATATCCTCGGCAAGGTCAGGAGCAAGGTCGAGCCGGGCCATCCGGCGACCGGCGGCGAGCTTCCATTCGTCATAACGCTCGCGCCAGCCGCTGACCCGCGCAATCTTCACCGGTGCGGGTGCCGTTGAGGGGGCGGGCGCGGCGGCAGATGCAGTAACGCCCGATCCGGTCGCGGCCTCGCTGTCACGATCCGCGCCGAAATCCAGCTCCGCTTCGGCAGGCACGTAGCCCGAAATGTCGCGTGCGTGATCCAATCCCAATCCCGTCGGCCCAGAGGCTCTCCCAATCCTGCCAATGGCCGAAAACCGTGCCACAGCAAAGTAAATATCGGTTTAATCAGCGACAAAAGGAGTCTGGGATGCGACAAGTCGTGTGAAGCGATCGCCCGAGCTATCGCCGGCCCATTGCCGCCGCGCGACTTCGATGACACAAGCAGCGGCGTGACAGGCTCGCCAAGACAATCGAACGTTCGGGCCGTCCTTGGCCCGACCAATACTGGCAAGACCCATCTCGCGATCGAGCGGATGTGCGGCCATTCTTCGGGAATGATGGGCTTTCCGCTGCGACTGCTCGCGCGCGAGGTCTACGACCGGGTGCGCGCGATCAAGGGCGACAATTCTGTGGCGCTCATCACCGGTGAAGAGCGGATCGAGCCGAAGAACGCGCGCTATTTCTGCTGCACGGCCGAGGCGATGGATCGCACCGGCGGAGGCCATGCCTTCGTCGCGATCGACGAGGCGCAGATCGGCGCGGATCCCGAGCGCGGACACATCTTCACCGACCGATTGCTCAATGCCAGGGGTCGCGAAGAGACGATGATCCTGGGGTCGGCGACGCTCAAGCCGGTGGTCAAGACCCTTATCCCGGAGGCCGAACTGGTCGAGCGGCCGCGCTTCTCGACCCTGACTCACGCGGGCACCACCAAGCTCTCGCGCCTGCCCCCGCGCAGCGCGGTCGTCGCGTTCTCGACCGAACAGGTTTACGCGATGGCCGAAGCGCTGCGGCGTTTTCGCGGCGGCGCGGCGGTGGTTATGGGCGCGTTGTCGCCCGAAACCCGCAACAAGCAGGTCGAGCTGTTCCAGAACGGAGAGGTCGATTACATCGTCGCCACCGATGCAATCGGAATGGGCCTCAACCTCGATCTCGATCATGTCGCCTTTGCCGCGCTCACCAAGTTCGACGGCAAACGCAAGCGTCGGCTCACCCCGGCGGAAATGGCGCAGATCGCGGGGCGCGCCGGGCGCCATCAGCGCGACGGATCGTTCGGAACGCTGACCGGGGGCGGGACCCGCACCGGAGCGCCGCTCGAATTCTCCCCCGAGGAAATCTACGCGATCGAAGAGCACGCCTTCGCTCCGCTTACCCACCTCTACTGGCGCGAGGCCGAGCCGCGGTTCGATACGCTCGCCGTGCTGATTGCCGATCTCGAACGGCGGCCCGACCGGGAGATGCTGCGAGCTGCCCCCGAGGCGATCGACCTCGCGGTTCTCAAGCGGCTCGCCGCGGACCCTGTCGCGGATGGCGTGCGC
>JBFHIF010000186.1:0-3908 GCA_041596595.1 Erythrobacter sp.
ATTGCCGACCTCGGGGTTGAGCGGCGCTCCGCCCGAAACCATCGCCTTGATCCGTCCGCCGAATTTCTGGCGGATCTTGGGGCGTAGCGTCTTCTCGACCAGCAGATCGAGCGGGCGATCGCGCAGGCGCGGCTTTCCGTCCTTCGTGTTCTCGCTGATCCGCATGGCGGTATCCATCATGAAGTTCGCGACCTTCCCCTGCTTCTCGATCTGCTTCATGATCCGGGTGCGCAGCACCTCGAAAAGTCGCGGCACGACGACCATGATCGTTGGCCGCGTTTCCTCGATATTCGACGCCAGTTTTTCCAGACCCTCGGCGTAGAAGATTTCCGCGCCGACCGAGATGGGGAGGTATTGGCCGCCCGTATGCTCATAGGCGTGGCTGAGCGGGAGAAACGACAGGAAGCGTTCGTCGGTGATCCCGAAATCGTTGATCAGGATGTCGGCGGCACCTGCCACGTTGCACAGGATCGCCCCGTGATGCTGCATCACCCCGCGCGGCGCGCCGCCGGTTCCACTGGTATAGATGAGGCAGGCGGTGTCTTCGCGCCCGATATTGGCGATCCGGGCATCGACCGCCTTGCGCGCTGCTTGCGCATCGCCTTTCACCATGTTCTGCCAGTTGTGATATTCGAAACTGCCCGCCTGCTTGCGGTGAAGGTCCTCGATCCCGATCACGTGTTCGACGATCCCGGTCCGCCCGATCGCCCCCACCAGCGGGCCAAGCAGCTTTTCGTCCGACACGATCACCGCACGCGCGCCCGAATTGTCGAGAATATGCGCGTGATCGCGCTCGGTATTGGTGATGTAGGTGGGCACCGAGATGCATCCGGCGGCCATTGTCGCGAGATCGGCGATGCACCATTCGGGGCGATTTTCCGCCACCAGTGCGACCCTGTCGCCGTCGTTCAATCCAAGTGAGCGCAGGCTCTCGGCAAGCAGGCAGACCTGGTCGGCGACCTCGCGCCAGGACCGCGTGACCCATGCGCCGTCCTGCTTCTCGCCCAGAAACGGCGCGTCGCCCTTTTCATCGGCGCGGCGCAGGAACAGGTCGACGAGATTGGTCGCCCGGTCGATGTCCTGAAGGGTTGGGTGGTCGCTGGGATCAATCGTCGGGCGAGCGTCGGTCTGGTCGTCTAGGCCGTGCAATGCTTTCTCTCCTCTACCCGTCATGCGGGCCTGTGGCCGTCGTGCCGGCGCGTGCCGACCGCTGGTCCGTTTTCGTTGAGGGCGACGGATTTACGCCCTTCGCCTGCGAGCGGTAAGCGCAGCACCCCTCGGCCCTCGCGCTGACGCTATTCGTAACCGAGCATGTCGGCAACGCGTGGATCACCTGCAGATTCCCACCCGTCTTCGGTGCGGCGCAGCGCATTGGCCTTGCCACCCGCGGGAAAGGAGCGAATCTCCGCATGACCCATCGCCTCGAGGCGTTCCGCCATGGCCTCGATCTTGCCACCGCGTTCGGTAATGTTGCCCGAGCCGACAGCCATCAGCAGCGGAAGCCGGATTGCTTCCTCGGCGGTCATTCCGAAATCGATCACGCCGATGATCGTGCGCGCGACCTGCACCGGGATGGTCGGTCCGCCCGCCGCGCCCACGACAAGCGCGATGCGTCCTTGCGGGTCGAACACGATCGTCGGCGCCATCGACGACCTCGGGCGCTTGCCACCTTCCACGCGGTTGGCGACCGGCTTTCCGTCGATCGCCGGAGTGGCGCTGAAATCGGTCAGTTCGTTGTTGAGGTAGAAGCCTGCGAAATGCAGGCCCGAGCCGAACGCACCCTCGACGGTCGAGGTGTAGCTGACCGCATTGCCATCGCCATCGACGATCGAGAAATGCGTAGTGCCGTTCTCGGGCGGCTCGTCGCCATCGGCCCGTGCAGTGGGCGCGCCGGGCGGCACACCGGGTGCGACCGTCGAAAGCGCGCGCGCCGGATCGATCAATGCGCTGCGCCGGGCGAGATAGGTGGGGTGAAGCAACCCATCGACGGGCACGGTGACGAAATCCGAGTCACCGACATAGAGTTCGCGATCGGCATAGGCGAGGCGCTGCGATTCGAGGAACAGGTGCCAGAAGGTCGGGCTATCGGGGCCAAGTGCGGCGAGATCGAAGCGCTCGAGTTGCACCAGCATCTGGCCCACGGCAATTCCGCCCGAGGACGGCGGCCCCATCCCGCAGACCTTGTGCGCGCGGTAAGTTACGCATACCGGATCGCGCAGCTTGGCCCGGTAACCGGTTATGTCACTCGCGCTCATCCTCCCATCCTGCGGTGTTTCTGCGGCGACATAGGCTGCGAGCGACGCCGCGCTGTCATCGTAGAATGCGCCCGGACCGTTGAGAGCGACCCTTTCGAGCGTGTCCGCCAGTTCGGGAACGCGGACCGTGCTTCCCAATGGCAGGGGTTGGTTGTCCGCCCCGTAGAAGACTCTTCGCGCGGCCTCGGTCTTGTCGGCCCGACCGCGATATTCGCTCAGCATCGAATGAAGCCGCTTGTTCATCGTGAAGCCTTCGCGTGCGAGCGCGATGGCGGGCTCGAACAGCTCCGCCCATTCGAGTTTGCCGTGTGTCGCGTGCGCCTTGGCGGCGAGCGCGATATTGCCCGGCACCCCAACGCTCAGGCCCGAAAGGACTTGCGATTCGCGCGGCAGCCTTTCGCCGTCTTCATCGAGAAAGCGTTGGGGTGTCGCCATCGCCGGGGCGGTTTCGCGCCCGTCATAGGTGGTGACCCGCTCGCCATCCCAGTGAACCAGGAACCCGCCGCCGCCAATGCCCGAGCTTTGCGGTTCGACCACCGTCAGGGCGAGCATCACCGCGATCGCGGCATCGGTTGCCGAGCCGCCCTTTGCCAGAATCATTTCGCCCGCCCGCGTGGCCCTGGGGTCTGCGCTGCTCACCGCTCCGATCGGTGCGGTCGCGCTTTCGGGCGGGACCGCGGCGGTGGTTAGCGGGGCGTAGGGGGCACAGGAAGCGAGACCAACGGCAAGCGCCGTCGCTGCAAGAAATTGTCTGATCATGGGCGACTAGCTATTCGCTTCCCACAGCCTCCGCAATGCTCTCGAAACCCTCGCGCTTCATCAGGCGGTTGAGCCCGGAAACGATCCGCCCGCCAAGGCCGGGCCCTTCGTAGACCATCGCCGAATAGAGTTGCACCAGGCTCGCCCCGGCGCGGATCCGTTCCCACGCATCTTCGGCACTGGCGATCCCGCCGACCCCGACGAGCGGGACAGCCGCGCCCGTCGCCTTGCGAAAATCGCGCAACCGCTCGAGCGCCATCGTCCGCAAGGGTGCGCCCGAGAGGCCGCCAGCCTCGCTTGCATGGTGCGATCGCAGGTCCGGGCGGGTGATCGTGGTGTTCGAGACGATCAGCGCTCCGAGCCGTTTCTCGATCGCCAGACGCGCGATCGCATCGACATCGGCGGGTTCGAGGTCGGGCGCGACCTTGAGGAAGATCGGTGGTGGGTTTTCGCGGACGGACGCATCGCGCGCTTCGATCACCGCATCGAGCAGAGCCGAAAGCGCGCCCTCGTCCTGCAATGCCCTGAGTCCGGGCGTGTTGGGGCTCGATACGTTGACCGCGAGGTAGCTGGCGAAGGGAGCCATGAGCCTCGCCATCTGCGCGTAATCGCCGATCCGGTCCTCCGAATCCTTGTTCGCTCCGATATTCACTCCGACGATGCCGGGGCGAGCCTCGCGCTGCTCCAGTCGGCGAAGCGCAGCTTGTGCACCCGAATTGTTGAACCCCATCCGGTTGATGACCGCGCGGTCCTCGACCAGCCGGAACAGGCGCGGCTTGGGATTGCCGGATTGGGGCAAGGGCGTGATCGAGCCCACCTCGGTAAATCCGAAGCCGAGCCCCAGCAATGCGTCAGGGACTTCGGCGTCCTTGTCGAAACCGGCTGCAACGCCCA
>JBFHIF010000187.1:0-3893 GCA_041596595.1 Erythrobacter sp.
AGCTCGCCGATCTCGTGGTTCTATCCGCCGATCCCAGCGTCGACATCCGCAACTCGGACAAGATCGAACAGGTAATGCTCGGTGGGCGGCTTTACGACGCGAAGACGATGAACGAGGTCGCCACCGGCAATGCCAAGCGCCGCCGCTCCGGGTGGGAAGACTGATCTGACGCGGCGCGCCGGGTTCCGCCTGCCGTGATGCGGCGCGGGTCCCGGCGCGCTCCGCGCTCAGGCAGTCTGAGCGGTCTCGTCTTCGAGGTCCGCTGCGACGGTATCGGGCAGCGCCGCGCGCAGCAGCAGGAACCCGGCGACCGAGGCAATCAGCGAGCCCGAAAGCACGCCGAGTTTCACCGCGTCCATCAGTTCGGGATCGGCAAAGGCGAGATAGCCGATGAACAGGCTCATCGTGAAACCGATCGCCGCGAGCAATGAGAGCGCGTGGATCTGTCGCCACCCGGTGCGGGCGGGTAGGGTGGCGATGCCCGCCTTCACCGCGAGCCACGCAAAGCCGAATATCCCGAGCTGCTTTCCGATCAGGAGGCCAAGCGCGATACCGAGCGGGAGCGGGGCGAGCAGGTCCGAAGGCGAGAGGCCGACCAGCGTGACCCCGGCATTGGCAAAGCCGAAGATCGGGATGATCAGGAACGCGAACCAGTTGTGGAGCCCGTGCTCCATCTTCTCGAGCAGTCTTTCCCCCCGGCGCGATACCATCGGCACGGTGAAGGCGGCGGCCACCCCGGCGAGTGTCGCATGGACCCCAGACTTGAGCACGAACACCCACATCAGCACGGTCAGCAGGACATAGGGGATGCGCGATCCGAACCGCGCGCGCCCGATCCCCATCAGCACCACCAGGGTGACCCCGGCGGAAAGCAGCATGTCGAGCTTGAGCTCGCCCGAATAGAACAGCGCGATGATCGCGATCGCGCCGATATCGTCGATCACCGCGATCGCGAGCAGCAGCGCCTTGAGCGCGACCGGAACACGCGGGCCGAGCAGCGACAGGATGCCGAGGGCAAAGGCGATGTCGGTCGCCGCGGGGATCGCCCATCCGTCGATCGTGCCGGGGGAGTTCCAGTTGAGTGCGATATAGATCGCCGCCGGAACCACCATGCCGCCAATCGCCGCGACGAGCGGGAGCGATGCCTTGTCCCAGCTCGACAGCTGGCCTTCGAGCACTTCGCGTTTCACTTCGAGCCCGATCAGGAAGAAGAAGATCGCCATCAGCCCGTCATTGATCCAGAGCAGCAGCGGCTTGTCGATCGCGAAGCTGCCGTAGCTGAGGACCAGATGCGCCTCGAGCGTGGCGAAATAGGCTTCGGCAGCCGCGGTGTTGGCGATCACCAGCGCGAGCAGTGCGGAAACGATCAGCACGATCCCGCCCGCGCTTTCCTGTTCGAGAAAATCCTTGAGCGCAGCGCCCACCCGATCGATCATGGTTTGTCCATCCCTGTGGCAATTTTCGAGGTGTAATCGTCAGTCTCCTGATCGCCGCCCGAACGCCGCCGTGCAACCCCCTTGTCCCGCCGCGCTCCGATTGACATTCGGCCCGGCTTGAGGGAACGCCACCCTCGCACCCGTCCAACCATTCACACCCGCATCTTTCAGGAAGCCACGCCTTGCCCCAGATTGACCCGGAAGACCCGAGCAGCCACGCGGCGTTTCGCCGGGCGATGGGCCTATTCGCCACCGGGGTTTGCATTGTGGCTTTCGGCAGGGCTGAAGCCGGAGACGACGCGGACGCAGCCTTGGGCGCGCATCCGCCGGTATCCGGGATGACGATCAACTCGCTCGTTTCGGTGTCGCTCGAACCGATGCTGGTGTGCTGGAACCTCCAGAACTCGGCGAGCCAGTATCGCGAATATCTCGAGGCCGAGGACTTCGCGATCAGCATTCTTGCAGAGGGTCAGCAGGCGCTCGCACGGCGCTATGCCGCGCGCGGCGATTCGACCCTCAACCTTGCCGACTTCACCCGTACGCCGAGCGGGCTGCCCGCGGTGAAGGGCGCGCTGGCGGTGCTCGAATGCCGTCGCCACGCGGCCTTTCCCGCAGGCGACCACACGCTGATCCTGGGCGAGGTGACGGGGCTCGACGACACCGGCGCTCACCAGGCAGGGAGGCGCGGGTTGGCATTTTTCGACGGACATTTCATGGGGATTGGACAATGAGCGAGACAGCCAGCCGGGCAACCCGCGAAAGGCTGCTCGAGGCGGCGCGCGAACAGTTCGCGGCGCGCGGGTTTCACGGGGCGAGCCTTGCTCAGATCGCGGGCGAACTGGGCGTGACCAAGCAGGCGCTGCTCTATCACTTCCGCTGCAAGGAAGACCTCTATGCCGAAGTGCTCAAGGGCATTTCGCAGCGGCTGCTTGGCGCGATGCGCGAAGGCGCGGCGAGCGATGCCCCGCCACCCGAGCGTTTCGCCAGGGCGCTGATCGCGATCCAGCAATCGGCGGGCGAAAACCATCTCGATACGCGCGTGCTGATGCGCGAACTGCTCGACAATCAGCGGCGCGAGGCACCCGAAGAGGAATGGTATCTCAAGACCTTTCTCGACCACCTCGTCGAAGCGCTCGACGGCATAGGCAACTGGAAGCAGCGCAGCCACGCCGAGAAGATCGCAAGGATCTACCTGCTGATTTCGGCGGCTGAATATTTCGCGGCTTCAGGGGCGGTTCTCGCGCGGTTCTATGGCGAGAGCGGCTATGCCGAGATCGAACGCGAATTCCATGCCGATCTGCGCGCGCAGGTCAGGCGGCTGATCGAGGAAGGCGAAAGCAACTAGGCCGCGAGCTCCGTGTTTCAGGCCGCGCTACGCAGCGCGTTGCGGCCCCCGTGCTTGGCTTCGTAGAGCGCCTCGTCGGCGCGCCGCAGCGCCTCCTCGATCTTGTCTCCGCCCGAAATCGTGACGAGGCCTGCGCTCACGGTCACCTGGTCGGGGCCGCCGGTCCACTGTTCCTCGGCGATCCTGATCCTCAGCCGCTCGACGATCGCAAAGGCCGCCTCGGCGTCGGCATCGGGCAGGACGATAAGAAACTCCTCGCCGCCCATGCGCCCGACATGATCGCTGGTGCGCAATTGCCGCTCGATGATTTCCGCCACGCTTCGGATCACCTGGTCGCCGACATGGTGGCCGTATCCGTCATTGATCGACTTGAACCGGTCGATATCGATGATCGCGAGACTGATCGGCGTGCCGTCGCTGCGTGCGCGCCGATGCGCGAGGCGCAATTGCGCGAGGATCTTGCGACGGTTGGCGATCCCGGTGAGATCGTCGGTCTCGGACAGGCGCTGTGCGGTCTCGGCCTCGCGCAGCGCCTCGGTGCGGGCGAGCTGGAGCGCTTCGAGGATCTGGCTTTGCTCGGTGATGTCATGAAAGGTTCCGAACAGCCCGTTGAACTGCCCTGCGGCGTCAAAACGCGGACGACCCACCGCCGAAACGATCCTCTCTTCGCCATCGGGTCGGATGATCCGCGCCTGGTAGGTGAACCCGCTTCCCGATTGCATCGCGGCAAGGAGGATCGATCGCACCTTGTCGCGGTCATTGGGATGATAGAGGTTGAGCGAGGCCGGATCGGTCAGGTGGGTGTGCGCGGCCGCATCGTCGTCGCCGGGAGTGAGCCCGTGAATGCGGTAGACCTCGGCCGACCACACCAGCTTGCTCTGGTCCGCGGCTAGATACCAGTGTCCCAGATGCGCGGTGCGCTCGGCGAGTTCGAGGAAGCGATTGGTCTCGGCATATTGGTCGATCAGCCATTCCTTGTCCTCGATCAGCGCAGTCAGCGGCCATGCCGCCGCGAGCAGGCCGAGGAGATAGATCTGGAGCAGCAGCGTATCGCCGTCGATACCGAAGAACTCGTAGGTCGAAGCCGAGAAGTCGGTTCCCATCGCCGCGAT
>JBFHIF010000188.1:0-3888 GCA_041596595.1 Erythrobacter sp.
GCATGCATGTGACGCTGCAAAGCGAGAACGGCATGTTGGGCATTGGCCCATTCCCCTATCCCGACGAGGTCGACCCCGATCTCATCAATGCCGGCAAGCAGACCATCAGCGAGCTGCCGCACAGCGCCTATTTCGATAGCGCCACCAGCTTCTCGATGATCCGCGGCGGCCATATCGACCTGACCGTACTGGGCGCGATGGAAGTGGCCGAGAACGGCGACATCGCCAACTGGATGATTCCGGGCAAGATGATCAAGGGCATGGGCGGCGCGATGGATCTCGTCGCCGGGGTCAAGAAGATCATCGTGGTGATGGATCACACCGCCAAGGACGGCAGCCCCAAGTTCATTCCCGAATGCACGCTGCCGCTGACCGGCGCCAATGTGGTCGACATGATCATCACCAATCTCGGCGTGTTCCACCGTGCCGACCACGACAGCCCGTTCCGGCTCATCGAACTCGCGCCCGGCGTCACTACGGATGAAATCGCCGACAAGACCAGCGCTCGCTACGAGGTCGCACTGCAGACCGCCTGATCGGGCGCATCCGGGGCTCGCCGGTTGCCTGATCGCGTCAGAAACTGGAAGCGACTAACGCTCCGCGAGAGGTGTGTGCGAGGGGGCCATGCGCCCCCTCGGCAACGATCAACCCAGCGCGGCCTTCAGGTCTTCGACGAGGTCGGTCTTTTCCCACGGGAAGAAATCGCCGTCCGCCTTGCGGCCGAAATGACCATAGGCTGCGCTCTTGCGATAGATCGGCTTGTTGAGGCCGAGATGCGTGCGAATGGCACGCGGCGTGAGCCCGCCGAGCTTCGTGATACTCTGGATCGCATTTTCGATCGCTGCATCGTCAATGCCTTCGCTGGCGGTTCCGTGCGTGTCGACATACAGCGACAGCGGCTCGGAAACGCCGATCGCATAGGCGATCTGAATCGTGCAACGCGATGCCAGCCCCGCGGCCACCACATTCTTGGCTAAATAGCGAGTGATATAGGCAGCGCTGCGATCGACCTTGGTAGGGTCCTTGCCGCTGAACGCTCCGCCACCATGCGGAGCCGCACCGCCATAAGTGTCGACGATGATCTTGCGCCCGGTCAGGCCGGCGTCGCCATCAGGCCCGCCGATCTCGAAGGCACCGGTGGGGTTGATGTGCCACTGGGTTTCGTCGGAGATGAACCCTTCAGGCAGGATCGCTTCGACCACGCCCCTGACATAGGCCTTGAGCTCGGCTTCCTTGTCGCCCTTGTCGTAACCCTTGGCATGCTGGGTTGAGACCACGACGGCGGTGCAGGCGACCGGCTTGCCGTTCTCGTAGCGCAGCGTGACCTGGCTCTTTGCATCGGGTTCGAGGAAGGGGGCTGCGCCGCTCTTTCGATCCCGCGCGAGGGTTTCGAGGATCTTGTGCGAATAATCGAGCGTCGCGGGCATCAGGTCGGGGGTCTCGTCGCAAGCGAAACCGAACATGATCCCCTGGTCTCCAGCGCCTTCGTCCTTGTTCGAGCCTTCAGCGCCGGCGTCCACGCCCTGCGCGATCTCGGCAGACTGGCCGTGGAGATGGTTTTCAAACGTCAGCGTCTCCCAGTGGAACCCGCTCTGTTCGTAGCCGATTTCCTTGACCGTGCGGCGGACCGCGCTTTCGATTTCGTCGCGTGCGCCCGGCGCCCAATAGCTGTTGAACTTCCAGTCCTCGCGGGTGGTGTCATACATCGGTTTGCACCGAATCTCGCCCGACAGGACGACGCGCTGGGTGGTCGTCATCGTTTCGCAAGCCACGCGCGCTTCCGGATCCTTGTTCAGCATGAGGTCGACGATCGCATCCGAAATCTGGTCGGATACCTTGTCCGGGTGACCTTCGGAGACGCTCTCGGAAGTAAAAAGATAGTCGGTGCGCATGAAAACTCCGGGGTTTGTAAACTGGGCTGCAGGTTACCTTTATGCAGATATAAGGAAACCTTTATGTGTGGGCGCTGCCCTAGACGCGTGACCGACGCAGCGCAAGCTTTCTCGGTGCAAACGCGGCTAGCGCCAGCAGCAGTGCCGCCCACCCGACGGGGAGCGCATTGCCCCATTGCGCAAACCAGGTCGCGGGAAGCGCGCGAGGCACGAAGCCCTCGACCGCGCCAGCCTTCCCTCTCGTTATGACCTGCCGGACCTTCCCGTGGGCGTCGATCACCGCGCTGATCCCGGTTGTCGTCGCGCGCAGGACCGGCAAGCCCTCCTCGATCGCGCGCATCCGCGCCTGCGCGAGGTGCTGGGGCGGCCCCCATTCGCCAAACCAGCCGTCATTCGAGGGATTAAAAATGTAATCGGGGCGCGCGCCGGGTTCGACCACCTGCCCCGAAAAGACGATTTCGTAACAGATCTGAACGCCCGCTCTGCCGAGATCGCCAAGATCGATTGTCTTCGGTCCCGGTCCTTCGTGGTAATCGATCGACCCGCCAACCAGCCGCGACAACCCCAGGGGCTCGAGCACCGTGCGCATCGGGAGATATTCCCCGTAGGGCACCAGATGGGCCTTGGCATAATTCCCGACGATCTCGCCCTCGCCGTTGATGGCGATAACCGAATTGCGGGCGCTCTCTACACTGATGATCCCGGCACGCTCCTGGAAATCGAGATTGACCGCGCCTGTCAGAACCGTCGAATCCGGCCCGGCCACCGCGGCGATCCGCTGGCGTGCAAAAGCGGGATCGCCTCGCCCGTTGGCAGGATTGATCGCAGTCATGCGGTCGTAATAGGATTGCGGGTAACCGTCCTCGAGATAGTCGGGGACCGCGCTTTCGGGCCACAGCACGATGCGCGATTGGTCCCGACCGGGCGCGGTCAGCCGCGCGATGCGTTCAAATTGCTCTTCGAATCGCGATGGGTCGTCAATCTCGTCCTGAGTCAGGAGCGGCTGAACGAGGCGGTAGCGGATATCGGTGGGGGCAAGCTCGCTCTGGATTCGACCAAGGAAGAGCATCGCGGCCGCGATACTGATCGCCAGCGCAATTCCGGCCGCCCACAATCGCGCTGCGACCAACGATGCCAATGCGGCCGCCAGCAGGACCACCAGCCCTGACAACGCATAAGTCCCAAGCCACGGCAGCAGAACGGCAAGACCCGGCTCTTCCCACCCTCCGAGAAGCATCAGGCCGAGCGGGGGCCACGGATAGCCCGTGAACACCCAGCTGCGCAGCCACTCGGTAACGATCCAGGCTCCCGCAAGCGCAATGCCAAACCGCGCCGGACCAGTGCGCCCGGCGATCAGATAGGCAGCAAGCACGGCCAGCGCCGGATAGAGGGCCAGATAGATGCCGAGAAGCGGCACTGCGACCCAACCCAGCACCTCCGGCATTTTCGCCTGGTAGGTGAAGGCTGTGGCAATCCAGTTATTGGCAAGAGTGAGGTGCGACCAGCCGAACAGCCAGCCAAGCCACGTCGCCGAGCGCCAGTTGGGCGCTTGGCCCAGCAACACGATGAAAGCGGCAATAGCGGGGATTGCGATCCACCAGGCGTGGAACGGGGGAAATCCGCACGCGGCAACCAGCCCCAGCACGAACGCCGTCATTCCCGGCCGAGCGAACATGAGATCGCTCAGCCTGCCAAATACGTCCCGCCTTGCGGAAATGCTCTCGACTTTCATCGACAGCCTACCGGATGTCAGCCAACTGCCTTGAGGCCGTCATCGCCATCCTTGTCCGGCCGGGTATCCGCACCGATCGCGGGCGGCAGGACGGAGGAATCGATTTCGCCCGAGCTCGTGTCGTTGTCATCGCTGCGCACCTTGCGGCGCCGGGGCTTGGCATCGCCGTTCGCCTTGTCCGAAGCCTCGGCGCGCGGTTTGCGAGCGCGACGCTTGGGCTGCGCTGCCTCGTCGGAATCGTCGCGACCGGAGTGCTGTTCGGCA
>JBFHIF010000189.1:0-3865 GCA_041596595.1 Erythrobacter sp.
AAGGCTGGACTCTGGCGCGGCTCGACAAGACGATGCTTCAGGTTCTGCGCTGCGGCACCTACGAACTGATCGCGCGCGCGGACGTCTCGACCGGGACCGCGATCAGCGAATATGTCGATGTCGCCAAGGCGTTCTTCGACGACCGCGAAGCGAAATTCGTCAACGGGATCCTTGACGCGGTCGCCAAACAGGTCCGCGGGTAGGATCTTTTCGGACGCGCGGCAAAGCGGAAAGGCCAGGCGCAGGGAATGAACGAGGCTGAATTCATTACCGCGCTGAGATCGCTGCCGCTTCATGAAGGCGCGCGCGCGCTCGAGGATGATTGCGCGGTCATCGAAGTCGGTAGCGAAACGCTGGTCGTCACTCACGATGCGATGACCGCCGGTACGCACTGGCTGCCTTCACAGGACCTTGCAGACGTCGCGTGGAAACTGGTCGCCGCCAACCTTTCCGACCTCGCCGCCAAGGGGGCCAGGCCCGAAGGCGTGTTGCTCGGACATCAGTGCGGCGAAGCAGACGAACGGTTCCTCGAAGGTCTGGACGCAGCGCTGCGCGCTTTCGGCGTGCCGCTGCTGGGCGGCGACACGATTGCGGGCGATGGCCCCCGCACCATCTCGATGACCGCAATCGGGCGTGCCACGCATACTCCCGTTCCTTCGCGCTCCGGCGCGCAGCCGGGCGACGGCGTGTTCGTCGCGGGCACGATCGGAGATGCCTATGCAGGTTTTCGGCTGCTGCGTGACGCTGACAAGCCGGCGGACCGCGATAGCGCGCAAAAATACCTCAGGGACAAGTTTACCCGGCCGAGCCCGCTGCTCGCCGAGGGCGAGAGGCTGGCGGAGATCGTCACCGCGATGATGGATGTATCCGATGGCCTGCTGCTCGATGCCTCGCGCCTCGCGCAGGCCAGCAAGGTGACGCTTTCTCTCGAAAGCGCGCTGATGCCTTTCTCCCCTCAGTTCTGCGAATGGTCGAGCGACAACGCCGATCGCGACCAGGCGCTGCGCTGGGGCGATGATTATGCGCTTCTGTTCACCGCCCCGCCCGGCGAGGGTGTCGCGGCGCAATTCACCCGGATCGGCGAGGTGATCGCCAGAGCGCAAGGCCCGCTAATGCTCGACGGGGCCGTGCCCGCTCCTGACGAGCGGCTCGGTTTTATCCACGGCTGACACCCGCGCCGCCTCCGCCCGCGGCGCAAACAGGGTGAAAGCTGCGCAGGCTAGCGCTTCGTCGCGCACTAGGCTCTTGTCACCCCCGGCCAACCCCGTATGACTGTGCGCCCTTGCGCCGTAAAAACATAACAGGGATCAAAATAGCAGGCGCAATTTCCCGACGATTTTCACGTGTCACGAGAGGGGATTATTCGTGGATCTAATACTCATAGCTATCGGGCTGGGATTGCTCGCCGTTGTTTACGGCGTAGTGACTCGCGCGCAGGTGCTCCGAGCGAGCACCGGAACTGCAAAGATGCAGGAAATCGCCAGCGCCATCCAGGAAGGTGCGCAGGCCTATCTCAACCGCCAGTATTCCACCATCGCCATCGTCGGCGTCGTGGTTGCCGCGATCGTGTGGTATTTCCTCGATACGGTGCCCGCTGTCGGCTTCGTGATCGGAGCGGTGCTTTCGGGCGCTGCGGGCTATATCGGGATGAACATCTCGGTCCAGGCCAACGTCCGCACCGCGGCGGCGGCTGAAACCGGGCTGCAGCAGGGCCTGACCATCGCTTTCCGTGCCGGTGCCATCACCGGCATGCTGGTTGCCGGTCTGGCGTTGCTCGCGATCTCTGTCTTCTTCTACGTTCTCGTCGGACCGATGGGTCTGTTGGCGAACGACCGTATCGTGATCGACGGGCTTATCGGTCTTGCTTTTGGTGCCTCGTTGATCTCGATCTTCGCGCGTCTGGGCGGCGGTATCTTCACCAAGGCTGCCGATGTCGGTGCCGACCTCGTCGGCAAGGTCGAAGCCGGTATCCCCGAGGACGATCCCCGCAACCCGGCCACGATCGCGGACAATGTCGGCGATAATGTCGGCGACTGCGCCGGGATGGCCGCCGACCTGTTCGAAACCTATGTCGTCACCGTGGGTGCGACCATGGTGCTCACCGCATTGCTGCTGACCCAGCTCGGCGATCTGCTGCTACCGCTCATGGCGCTTCCGCTGCTCATCGGCGGGGCGTGTATCGTCACCAGCATCATCGGCACCTATTTCGTTCGCCTCGGCGGCGGGACCAACGTGATGGGCGCGATGTACAAGGGTTTCCTTGTCACCGCGATCCTGTCGATCCCGCTGATCTGGCTCGCGATCGATATGTCGATCGGCATCAATACGGAGATCGGTGCAAGCATTACCGGCGTCGATCCAGGCGCGCCGCTGTCCGAGGAAGGCACCGCTTCGCAGGTTGCTGCCTTCACCGGCTGGGACCTGTTCTGGTGCTCGCTCATCGGCCTGACGCTGACAGGCGTCATCATCTGGATCACCGAGTATTACACTGGCACGAATTTCCGCCCGGTGCGCTCGATTGCCAAGGCTTCGGAAACCGGCCACGGCACCAACGTGATCCAGGGTCTGGCGGTCAGCCTTGAATCGACCGCTCTGCCGACGATCGCCATTATCGCTGCGATCATCGGCGCCTACCAACTCGCCGGCCTCATCGGCCTCGCCTACGGCGCAACCGCGATGCTGGCTCTGGCCGGGATGGTCGTTGCGCTTGATGCCTATGGCCCGGTGACGGACAATGCCGGCGGCATCGCCGAAATGGCCGGTCTCGACGATAGCGTTCGTGAGAAGACGGACCTGCTCGATGCAGTGGGCAACACCACCAAGGCGGTGACCAAGGGCTATGCGATCGGTTCGGCAGGCCTCGCCGCGCTGGTCTTGTTCTCGGCTTACACTGCAGACCTTGCCGCGTATTTCCCGAGTGCCGACGTGGACTTCAGTCTTGAAAATCCGTTCGTCATCGTCGGTCTGCTGCTTGGCGCACTGCTCCCGTATCTGTTCGGTGCAATGGGCATGACCGCCGTGGGTCGCGCTGCTGGCGACGTGGTCAAGGACGTGCGCGAGCAATTTGCCGCGGACAAAGGCATCATGGAAGGCACGAGCAAGCCCGACTACGCCAGGACGGTGGACCTCGTGACCAAGGCTGCGATCAAGGAAATGATTGTGCCTTCGCTCCTTCCGGTCCTTGCACCGATCGTGGTGTATTTTGGCATTTTCTTCATTGCCGGTCAGGAGAACGCCTTTGCCGCGCTCGGAGCATTGCTGCTCGGCGTCATCGTCGGCGGCCTGTTCGTCGCGATCTCGATGACTGCCGGCGGCGGCGCTTGGGACAATGCCAAGAAATATATCGAGGACGGCAATCATGGCGGCAAGGGCTCCGAAGCTCACAAGGCCGCGGTGACGGGTGATACCGTGGGCGATCCCTACAAGGATACTGCGGGTCCGGCGGTGAACCCGATGATCAAGATCACCAATATCGTCGCGCTGCTTCTGCTCGCGGCATTGGCGCACTGATAATCGGGCACTCTTACGGGTGATATGGAACCCCGCCGGGAGCGATCCCGGCGGGGTTTTTGCTGCCCTGCAGGTTTTCGCGCCGCCCTCAGCCCTCCGGACCTGGGGCCGCTGGCCCAAAGTTTTCTTAATTTGTGCATGGCATGACACCGGCCACGCGCTCTTGAGTGCAGCGCAGGAAGGTTAACGCGATGAACCGGGCTTTGGCCCCGCAAATCAATGCCTCATCGGAAACGGCGGGTTTCAGCGCCGCAAGGATGCGCGCACCGGTCGGCTCCGAGGAACGCCTCGCGCCCCGGGCTATCGATGCGCTTGCCGCGCGCGGCGACCCGGCCCTCGCTTTCCTTCGCGAGAG
>JBFHIF010000190.1:0-3850 GCA_041596595.1 Erythrobacter sp.
GCGCAGCAGGCAGCTCGGGTACTTCCAGGTGATGGCCGAGCCGGTCTCGACCTGCGTCCACGAGATTTTCGAGTTCGCTCCCCGGCAGTCGCCGCGCTTGGTCACGAAATTGTAGATCCCGCCCTTGCCTTGCGCATCGCCCGGATACCAGTTCTGGACGGTCGAATACTTGATCTCGGCGTCTTCCATCGCGACCAGTTCGACCACTGCGGCGTGGAGCTGGTTTTCATCGCGCATAGGCGCGGTGCAGCCCTCGAGATAGCTGACATAGCTGCCCTTTTCGGCGACGATCAGGGTGCGCTCAAACTGCCCGGTGTTTTCGGCATTGATGCGGAAATAGGTCGACAGTTCCATCGGGCAGCGCACGCCTTCGGGAATGTAGACGAAGGTGCCGTCGGAAAAGACCGCGCTGTTGAGGCAGGCGAAGAAATTGTCGCGCTGCGGCACCACCTTGCCGAGCCACTTTTTCACCAGCTCGGGATATTCCTTGATCGCCTCGCTGATCGACAGGAAGATGACGCCGGCTTTCTTCAGTTCCTCGCGAAACGTCGTCGCGACGCTGACCGAATCGAACACCGCATCGACCGCGACCTTGCGTGCGCCCTCGACCCCGGCGAGCACTTCCTGCTCCGCCACCGGGATGCCCAGCTTGTCATAGACCGCCTTGATTTCCGGATCGAGCTCGTCGAGCGACTGGAGCTTATCCTTCTTCTTGGGCGCGGCGTAATAATAGGCTTCCTGGTAATCGATCGCCGGGTAGCCGACCTTGGCCCAGTCGGGCTCGTCCATCTCCAGCCACAGGCGGAATGCCTTCAGCCGCCAGTCAAGCATCCATTGCGGCTCGCCCTTCTTGGCAGAAATGAAGCGGACGGTGTCTTCCGATAGCCCTTTCTCGGCATATTCGGTTTCGATGTCGGAAGACCAGCCGTGCTCGTAATCGGCAGCCTTCGCGGCCGCGTCCTTCGCCTCGCGGTCGATTTCCTTGTGGTCGAGATCGATATTGTCGGTCATGCCGGTTCTTGTAGCTCCGTTTCGCGCTGAGGTTCGTCGCGCAGATGGTTCAGGCTGATGCCTGCCAGCGCGCCGCGCAGCGCTTCGTTGATCGCCGGCCAGTGCGGGCGCATCGAACAGCGCATTTCGTGATCGCACTCGCCCGCCTGTTCGAGGCAGGCGGTCAGCGCGATCGGCCCCTCGACTGCCTCGACGATATCCGCAACGGTAATCGCGGCTGCCGGCCGGGCGAGCTGCAATCCGCCATGGGCGCCGCGCACCGAGCGCAGCAGCCCGGCCGCGGTCAGCTTGCTCACGAGCTTCTGCACCGTCGGCTTGGGCAGCCCGGTTTCGGTGGCGAGTTCGGCCGCACTGGTACGGCCGCCGCCGCAATGCCTTGCGGCCGCGCTCATCGTGATGACCGCGTAATCGGCGAGATTGGAAAGGCGCATGAACTGCAAATCGGAGCATATTGCTCCGATTTCAAGCCAAAAGCCCTTGTTGCGAGTCGTTAGCGACTGGGCTAGTCGATCGCGCGAATGCCCAGGCGGTCGAAATTCTTCATCTTGAGCATGGCCTGGAACAGGGGTTCGCCCGCCCCTCCCAGCCGCGTCGGGGTGTAGCCGCAATAGCGCCGGATCTCACGAATCATGTGCGGCTGGTCGTAAAAGGCGGCCCCGATCTCCGCTTCGGCTTCGTGTCCCAGTTTCTCCTCGGAAAGGATGCGCGCCGCCCGGATCGCCCGGAACTTGCGCGCCAGCGCCCTGGGAGCGAGGCCGAAATAGCGCGCCACCAGCCGCTCGGTCTGGCGTTGCGAGTAGGACACGACCCTGTGGAGGTCCTCGACTTCGGGATTGAGCGATGAGCCGAGCCACCCGAGCACCCGTTCGATCAGTTTCTCATGCGCTGCAGGGAGCGGCGCAAACCGCGGGGCGAGCCACTCGGCAAGACGCGCGATGACATCCTGACCGGATAAGGTGCCTGCGCGATAGAGTTCGTTGGTCGTGCTGGCGAAAGTCTCGAACTCCTCACCAAGATATTGGCCGGGGTCAACAAACCGGTTGAAATTGCGATTGGCGGGCGACCGGGTCAGCGCAGCCCAACCCAGCGGCGAGAGCGAGGCGCCGATGGCGTGCCAGGGTCCTTCCATCGTGAAGGGCAGCGCCCGGTCGAATCCGGCGAGAAGATGCGCGTTCCCCTTGACCACCTGGATCACCCCCTCGCCGTGCAGGAACCCCCGCCCGCGCGGGAACAGCACGATCTGGCTCAGCGCCCCGGGATGACGATCGATGATCTCGTGCTGGTTCCACTCGAAGTGGAACAACGCGAGCACGTGCCTCGCCAGCGCAGGCGGCGGTTCGACATAAGATAGATGAAAGACAGACGACATCGCAGCCTAGTGCGACCCGCTGCGACGTCGCCTGTCGTGCCAATCAAACGGCGTTCTGGAGTGTTGCCGATTGGGGCAAGGCGTCTCGTCTATCGTCTTGATTGAGGCGTGAATTGTATCCGAACGACACACCGCGAAAGGAAAACGCGGCTCGCCCTTCATCGCAGCACCTGGGCGGTCTGGCCGTGTGCGTCGGGATCGAGCGTGGTGGACGACAGCGAATGGGTGTGCAGTTCTCCGGGCGTTCGTCCGGTGTAGCGGCGGATGTCCCGGATAAGGTGGGCCTGATCGAAATAGGCATCTTGGATTTCTTCGCGCTTGTCGCTGGGAAGGTCCGGATTGGCGAGCAGCATGGCAGCCCTGATGGCGCGGAACCGTTTGATCAAATGGCTAGGGGCCACCCCGAAATAGCGCCGGCACATGCGCTGCGCGGTTCGCTCGGACATCGCGATGTTGTCGTAAAGTGTTTGAACCGATGGATTGAGATCGCTCGAAAGCCAGCTCATCACGTCCTCGACAAACCGGACATGCGACGGCTTGAGCGCATCGCGCCGCGCGGACAGCATCTGCGTGATCGCATCGCACAGCTGGTCGGGCTGACCCTTGCCATCGCGACAGAGGCGCGCAAGGGCCTCCAGTTGTGTCACCTCCTCTTGTGGCAAGATCCGCGATCCAGGAAGCGTGCGATTGTTGAGCTCGTCCACCGGAGTGCTGGTCAGCGCCGCCCAGCCCAGCGGCGTCAGCGAAGCACCGACGATGGTAACCGGCCCCTCCAGCGTGAAATCGCAGGCCTTCAACTGGGGGGTCGTGGCGCACACTCCGGCAAGCGGATGAGCGCCGCCCTCCTCAGGGTGCAGTGCGCCCTGCCCGGCAATAAAGACAAGCAATTGCGCCGAATAGGCCGGCATGGTGTCCGCAATTTTCTCCGGCTCGGTGCGCACCACGTAGAACGCATGAACGAGGTCGGCGATGGCTTCGCCGCGCCCGAGGGGTTCGAACGCGAACGGCAGCGCCGGGGAGACGTGCAGGCGCAGGGGCCGGGGCTGCGACATCTCGCGGTCAGTCCTGTCGCCGCGATTCAATCCACTTTGCGATGTTCTCTTCGAGCACGTCGAGCGGCACCGGGCCACTCAGAAGCACCGCATCATGGAATCCGCGCCAGTCGAAATCATCGCCCAGTTCGCGCATCGCCCGCTCGCGCAGTTCCATGATCTTGAGCTTGCCGATCATGTAGGCGGTCGCCTGGCCGGGCGTGGTGATATAGCGCTCGATCGCCTTGACCACATCGCCTTCGGGGTTGGGCGTGTTTTCGTTGAGATAGGCAATCGCCTCCTCACGTGTCCAGCGCTTGTGGTGGATCCCGGTATCGACCACGAGGCGCGCCGCGCGCCACAATTCCATGCCCAGCCGCCCGAAATCGGAATAGGGATCGGTGTAGAACCCCATGTCCTTGCCCAGTTCCTCCGAATA
>JBFHIF010000191.1:0-3846 GCA_041596595.1 Erythrobacter sp.
CAGGCCGGACGATCCCCGACGATGTCAGGCTGGTCGGGTTCGACGGCGTGCCCGCAGGCCGGGTCACGACCCCGCCCCTGACCACGATCGAACCCGATCTCGATCAGGCCGGGCGATTGCTGGTCGAGGCTGTCAGCGAGCATGGCGAGCGGCCGCGCGTACGGTTGGTCCCGGTGCGATTGCTGGTGCGCGCGAGCAGCTGATCGGGCGCGAAAGCGGGCCAAACCGGCGCTTGCCCGCCGCAAGTCAGACCTGACGCACCGATATCGTTTTCGACCGGAACTGGTTGTTGCCGAAGCTGGTAAGGAAGCTGACATCGGCTGCGTCGCGGCCGATCCCGATCTTCACCGTATCGCCCGGATTGGCCATGCCCGTCGCATCGACAATCTGCCAGGTCCCGCCATCCTCGCGTTCGGGATCGGCAAGGAAAACTTCGGCCACCGCGTGGAAATCGGGCGGATCGACGCGCGGCGCGTAACAGGCGACATAGCGTGCCGGTATGGTCGAGGCCCGTGCGAGGGTGATCAGGAGATGGGCATAATCGCGGCAGATGCCCTGCCGCATGATGAAGCTGTCCGCCGCCCCCGTATCGGCATTGCTCGAACCGGGAACATAGGACAGGTTGTGCTCGATCCACTGGCGGATCGCATCGATCCGCGCACCGCCCGCGGTCCCGGCAAACTCGGCTTCGACGAAGGCCTGGAACCGGTCGGCGGGGCAATAGCGCGAATCGAACAGGAACTGGACGGTCTCGCCCGGCAGCTTGTGCGGGGGCAGGGCCGGCAAAGAGGGCAGGTCGACCTGCTGGCGGTGCAACGCGACCGTGGCGCTGTAGTCCACCTCGAACAGGCCCTCGGCCCGCAGCCAGATGCGCTCGCCAATATCGTCGTCCGCGCCCACCCGCGCCATGTGGATCGCCTCGCTCATGCGCGTAGTGGCGTCGCGCACGTCCTGTTCGGGCAGCGCGGCGGCTTCGAATTGCAGCAGGACATCGGTCGGCTGCTCGAGCTCGAAAGCGAAGGAGGCGTCAATCTGAAGGGGCATAGGCCTCTTGAACGCGCCGCCTGCGGTTAGTTTCCGCGACGCCGGGAAGCGCGGCGTTTTTCCTACACCTCAAGCCCCTGATAAAGGGCGATGAGAGGCGGACACGGAGCAGGAACGCGCCAGGTGTCAACTTCGCGTCTTGCGTTCAAGTCAATGATTTCAGGACAGAAAGGGACAGAAATTGCGGTTGGACAGGTGTCAACTTCGTCAATTTCGCGCGATCGCACCGTACAGGTCGTGCGCGTCCGCGTCCTCGATCGTCACGTCGACCAAATCGCCTGGCGCAAGGCTTTCGGGCACGTTGCGCAGATATACCGCGCCGTCGATCTCGGGCGCATCGGCCTGGCTGCGCGCCGTCGCGCCGATATCGCCGTCCTCGTCCGCTTCGCCGACCTCGTCGATGATCACCGGAAGCGTCATGCCAACCTTGGCGGCAAGCTTGGCGGCGCTGATCCGCTCGGTGACTTCCATCAGCCGCGCATACCGCTCTTCCTTGACCTCTTCGGGCACCGGGTCAGGCAGCGTGTTGGCGGCCGCGCCTTCGACCGGCTCGAACCGGAAGGCGCCGACACGGTCGAGCTGCGCTTCCTCGAGCCAGTCGATCAGATATTTGAAATCGTCCTCGGTTTCGCCGGGAAAGCCGACGACGAAGGAGGATCGCACCGCGATCTCGGGGCAAATCTCGCGCCAGCCCTTGAGCCGTTCGAGCACCTTGGCCTCGTTGGCCGGGCGCTTCATGCGCTTGAGCACCGCGGGGCTGGCGTGCTGGAACGGGATGTCGAGATACGGGGTCAGCAGGCCCTCGGCCATCAGCGCGATGACATGATCGACGTGCGGGTAGGGATAGACATAATGCAGCCGCACCCACGGCGTTTCGCCCGCAGGCGTCCTGAGCTGACCCAGTTCGCGCGCCATGTCGGTCATGTGCGCGCGCACCTCGCGGCCCTTCCACGGCTTGGCTTCGTGGCGGGTATCGACCCCGTAGGCGCTGGTGTCCTGGCTGATGACCAGCAATTCCTTGGTGCCGGCAGCAACCAGCTTTTCCGCCTCGCGCAGCACAGCGTCGATTCGGCGGCTCGCGAGCTTCCCGCGCAATTGCGGGATGATGCAGAAGGCGCAGGAATGATTGCAGCCCTCGGAAATCTTGAGGTAGCTGTAATGGCGCGGGGTGAGCTTGATGTCCGCCTCGGAAGGCTGCGGGATCAGGTCGACATAGGGGCCTTGCGAAGGCGGGGCGTGGGTATGCACCGCCTCGACCACCTGCTCATACTGGTGCGCGCCGGTGACGGCGAGCACCTGCGGGTGAGCGGCGCGGATCGCATCGGCTTCCTCGCCCATGCAGCCGGTGACGATCACCCGCCCGTTTTCGGCGATCGCTTCGCCGATCGCGGCGAGGCTTTCTTCCTTGGCGCTGTCGAGAAATCCGCAGGTATTGACCAATACGACGTCGGCCCCGGCATAGTCGGGGCTCATGGCATAGCCATCGGCGCGCAGCCGCGTGAGGATGCGTTCGGAATCGACCAGCGCCTTCGGGCAGCCGAGCGAGACCATGCCGATTCGTTTGGGATCGGGGAGGGTTGTGGTAGACATTTCGGCAGCGCCCCTACACCCGGGCGCGCGATTGCGCCAGAACGAAGCGCAAAGAGGGGGAGACGGGGTCATGAACTTGTTCGACGTAAACTGGCTCGCGGTGCTGCTCGCCGCGCTGGCGGGCTTCGTGGTCGGCGGCATCTGGTACGGGCCGATCATGGGCAAGAAATGGATGGGCGCGGCAGGTCTGACGGAGGAGCAGATCAGGCAGGGCAACATGGCGCTGATCTATGGCGGCGCGTTCGCGTTCTCGGTGCTCGCGAGCTGGACCCTGGCGCACACGTTCGAATCCTATGCATTACTGGATGCCGATCTTTCGGTCTTCGCCAAGGTGATGACCGCTTTCGGGGTCGCGCTCGGCTTCATCGTCCCAGCGATCGGGACCAATTACCTGTTCTCGCAGAAATCGAGGACGCTGTTCTTCATCGATGCAGCCTACTGGCTGTTGTTCTACATCGCGATGGGGCTGGTCCACGCCTACATGCCCTAGGCCGGACCGGGCACGCGGGGGATGGTCCGGCGGCGGCGATCAGCCGTCCTCGTCGCCGGATGATCCATTGGGTGTCGCGACAATCTCGACCACGACATCGCCCGTCTGCAGATTTTCGCATTCGGCTTCCCAGAAACCGACCGCGCGGCCATTGCGGTAGATCCGCAGACCTCGGCCGCCTGTCGACAATTCCTCGATCGACTTGCCGCATTCCTCGTCGGTCACGACCCGTTCGACCAGTTGGACGCGGCCCGAAACCGAAGCGAGATCGGCGAGATAATCGGCGATATGCGCGCCCTGTGCCGACCCGGCGAGCAGCAATCCGGTGAAGCGCACCGGATTGATCACGTTGTTCGCACCCGCCTGCCGAGCGAGCAGTTCGTTGTCGTCGGCGCGCACGACCACGCTGATCGGGACGTGCGGCGCGAGATGGCGGACGGTCAGCACGATCAGGATCGAGGTGTCGTCGCGTCCGGCCGAGACCAGCACCGCCTGTGCCTCGGTCACGCGCACCGCCTTGAGCGTGTCGTCGCGCGTCGCGTCGCCCGCCATCACGTTGACCCCGAGCTTTTCGGCGTCGGCGAGCCGTTCCTCGCTGGGATCGACGACCACGATGCTGCGCGCATCGGTGCCGCGTTCGATCAGCTCCTCCACGCTTTCGGAACCCGACACGCCGAAGCCGAGCACGACGACGTGGTTCGATAGGGTATCCTGGATGCGGG
>JBFHIF010000192.1:0-3843 GCA_041596595.1 Erythrobacter sp.
CTCCCGCCGCCTCCTCGATTGCCGCGATCGCCTCCTCGCTCGCCCAGTCATATCCGCCGGCCACGCGAAACAGCTCGCGTCCGCTTGCATCGTAGAGCACGGTGAGCGGCAACCCGCCGTCGCCTCCGACCGCTTGACCCAGCGTTCCCTCGGGATCGAGCCAGGGTTCGATCCGCTCGAAACCGCGCTCGGCAAAGAACGGTGACACGAGTTCGCCCCCGCGCAGGTCCTGGCTGACCGTCACCACCCGGAGCCGACCCTCCATCGCGCCCGCCAGTTCATCGAGCAGCGGCATCTCGACCACGCAGGGCGCGCACCATGTCGCCCACAGATTGACCAGCACCGGAGTGCCCCGGAGGCTCGCGAGGTCGAGGGTCGCGCCAGACGGATCGATGAGGGAAAGCGCGGGCATCGGCTCGCCCGCGCGGCTCCGGTCGATCTCTCCGGTCAAGGCCTGCTTGTCGCCGGGCAAAGCGTCCTGTTGTTGCGCGGGTGCCTCTACGCCACTATCGCACGCCGCAAGCAGCAGCGCAGAGGCGACCAGAGTGAACGACGAACGGGACATTTCGGGCTCCAATGCGATGTGGGGCGGCAGGTTCGAAGGCGGGCCTAGCGCGATCATGCGCGAAATCAACGCCTCTATCCCCTTCGACAAGGCGCTGTGGCGGCAAGACATCGCCGGATCGAAAGCCCATGTCGCGATGCTGGCAAAGCAGGGCATCGTCACGCAAGACGACGCGCACGCGATTACCGAGGGGCTCGACCGCGTCGCTGCCGAATACGAGGCTGGGGGCGTGCCCGAGAACTGGGATCTCGAGGACATCCACATGACCACCGAGGCGCGGCTGGCCGAACTGGTCGGCCCGGTCGCCGGGCGGCTCCACACCGCGCGCAGCCGCAACGACCAGGTCGCGACCGATTTCCGGCTATGGGTGCGCGAGGCGATCGACCAGATGGACGAAGGGCTCGAAGGGCTCCAGCGCGCGCTGGTGACCCGGGCCGGCGAGCATGCGGGTTCGATCATGCCCGGCTTCACCCATCTCCAGACCGCGCAGCCAGTGACGCTCGGCCACCATCTGATGGCCTATTACGAGATGATCCGCCGCGACCGTTCGCGGCTCGCCGATGCGCGCAAGCGGCTCAACGAATGCCCGCTCGGCAGCGCGGCGCTCGCGGGTACGGGCTTCGCGATCGACCGCGAGATGACCTCCGGCGCACTCGGCTTCGACCGGCCCACCGCCAATTCGCTCGACGCGGTATCCGACCGCGACTTCGCGATGGACTATCTCTACGCCGCGAGCGCATGCGCGCTGCACCTTTCGCGGCTCGCCGAGGAACTGATCATCTGGGCGAGCCAGCCTTACGGCTTCGTGCGGATGCCCGATGCGCTCTCGACCGGCTCTTCGATCATGCCGCAGAAGAAGAACCCCGACGCCGCCGAACTCGTTCGCGGCCATGCCGGGCGGGTGATCGGCTGCCACACCGCTCTGATGATCACGATGAAGGGGCTGCCGCTCGCCTATTCGAAGGACATGCAGGACGACAAGCCGCCGGTTTTCGAGGCGGCCGGGCTGATGGCGCTCTCGATCGCGGCGATGACCGGGATGATCGCGGGCAGCCGCTTCGACACGACCCGCATGCGCCAGGCCGCCGAGCTCGGCTATGCCACCGCGACCGACCTCGCCGACTGGCTGGTGCGCGAGGCCGACATCCCGTTTCGCGAGGCGCATCACATCACCGGCGCTGCGGTCAAGCTCGCCGAACAAAACGGCTACGCGCTCGACCAATTGCCGCTCGAGGACCTCAAGGCCATCGACGCGCGGATCGACGAGCGCGTTTTTGCCGCTCTGTCGGTCGATGCATCGGTCGCCGCGCGCGCGAGCTATGGCGGAACCGCGCCCGACGAGGTATCGAAGCAGGTGAACCGCGCACGCCAGGCGCTGGGAATGGAATGACGATGAAGCCGATCTCGATTGCTCTATCTAGCGCCCTGCTCACGCTCGCGCTCTCCGCCTGCGGCACCAAGGCGCCGCTCGCGCCCCCCAAGGGCGCAAGCCTGCCGCCCGCGCCCTATGGCGCGAATGATCGCCCGACCTCCGAAGAACTGCTCAAGCTCGATGCGCTTGCCGCGCCCGAACGCAGCGTCGAACTGCGTCGCCGCAGCGAAGAGCGCACCGACGACCCGTTCGATCTCCCGCCCGAGTAAGCCCCTTCGAAAATGGATCATTTCGCACTCAATGATGGCGTGCTTCACGCCGAACGGGTCCCGCTGCCGGACATCGCCGAGGCGGTGGGAACCCCGGTCTATGTCTATTCGCGCGCCACGCTCGAACGCCACGCCCGGGTGTTCCGCGAAGCGCTCGATGCGGTGCCCGACAAGCTGATCGCCTTCGCGGTCAAGGCCAACCCCAACCTCGCGGTTCTCAAGCTGCTGCAGAAACAGGGCTACGGGGCCGATTGCGTCTCGATCGGCGAAATCAGACGGGCTCTCGCGGCGGGCATGGAACCCGACCGGATCGTGTTTTCCGGGGTCGGAAAGACCGCCGCGGAGATCGCTGCGGCGCTTGAAGCCGGAATCGGTCAGTTCAATATCGAGAGCGAGGAGGAAGGCACCGAACTCGCCGCGATCGCCGCCGAGATGGGTCTCGAGGCGCGCTGTGCGCTGCGGATCAATCCCGATGTCGATGCCGGGACGCACGACAAGATCTCGACCGGAAAGGCCGACAACAAGTTCGGCGTGCCGATCGACCAGGCCGGGCAAATTTTCGGCAATCTTGCCGGATTGCCGGGCATAAGGCTGCGCGGGGTCGCGGTGCATATCGGCAGCCAGCTGGGCGAACTCGCTCCGCTCGAAACCGCGTTCGAAAAGCTCGGCAGCCTCGTTTCGGCGCTGCGCGGCGCGGGGCACACGATCACCCATGTCGATCTGGGCGGCGGGCTCGGCGTGCCCTATCGCAAGGACGAGATCTTCCCTTCTCCGGCCGAATATGGCGCGATGGTCGCACGGGTGACGAAGGACTGGGGCGTGCGGCTGATCTTCGAGCCTGGACGGGTGATAGCGGGCAATGCCGGCGTGCTGCTGACCCGGGTGGTCCGGGTCAAGCGCGGGCTCAATCATCCCTTCGTGATTGTCGATGCGGCGATGAACGATCTCGCGCGACCCGCGCTCTACGGGGCCTATCACCATTTCGAGGCGGTCGAACCCAGCGGCGCGGCGATGACCGCGAACATCGTCGGACCGATCTGCGAGACCGGCGATACCTTCGCGATGGGGCGGACCTGCGATGCGCTCGAAGCCGGGGACCTCGCGGTGTTCCGCACTGCGGGTGCCTACGGCGCGACAATGGCCTCGAGCTACAATTCGCGCGGTTTCGTTGCCGAAGTGCTGGTCGACGGAGACCGCTTCGCCACCGTCGCCGACCGGATCGATGCGGGCGCGATCATGGACGCAGAGCGCGTACCCGACTGGCTCGAATGACGGGCGCGGGCGAGCCCGAACTGGGGGCGCTGCCCCTGTTTCACCGGGTCGCCGGTCAGAAAGTGCTCGTGCTCGGAGACGGGCCTGCGGCCGAACCCAAGCGGCGGCTCGCCGAACGGGCCGGGGCGGAGGTGATCGACGATGCGCGGCAAGCGGTGGACGAGGGCGTGCGGATCGCCTTTGTCGCTTATGAGGACCGCGATGCGTGCGAAGCCGCGGCGATCAATTTGCGCTGTGCAGGCATGCTGGTCAACGTGGTCGACCGCCCGGACCTGTGCGATTTCACCACGCCGAGCATTCTCGACCGCGACCCGGTGCTGATTGCTGTGGGAACCGGCGGGGCTTCGGCCGGCCTCGCCAAGCAC
>JBFHIF010000193.1:0-3840 GCA_041596595.1 Erythrobacter sp.
AATGGCATCGAGCAGCCGCACATCGGCGCTTTCGCTGCGGCCGAAGGTGACGATCCGGACGCCGAGCTTCTCGGCATTGGCGATCATCCTCGGCGTATATTCGCTGTCGGCGGGGATGACCGCGATGCCGCCTTCGATCAGTCCGGTGAAGATCTGCGATTTCTCGTCGGCGATCGCCTCCATGCTGCCAAGATTCTCTATATGCGCGGGCGCGATCGTGGTGATCAGCGCGACATGGGGGCGGACGTGGGCGGAGAGCGGGGCGATTTCGCCGGCATGGTTCATACCCATCTCGAACACGCCGAACTTCGCACGTGCAGGCATACGCGCAAGGCTCAGAGGAACGCCGACATGGTTGTTGTAGCTGCGAACCGAGCGGTGCGCCGCACCGCGGCTGGCGCGGTCGAGACTGTTGAAGATCGCTTCCTTGACCCCGGTCTTGCCGACCGAACCGGTGACCGCGATGCGGACAGCGCTGGCGCGGTCGCGCGCGGCATGGGCGAGCGCGTGGAGCGCGTCGGTGGTGTCCTCGACGAGGACGTGGGGATATTCGACCGGGCGATCGGTGATCGCGGCGACCGCTCCATTGTTAAACGCCGCGTCGATGAAGCGGTGACCGTCCATCGCCTCGCCCTTGAGAGCGACAAACACGTCCCCGGGGCGCACGTCGCGCGAATCCATCTCGATCCCGGCCGCCTCGAAGGCGTGGCTGGCCTTGCCTCCGGTCGCAGCCTCGATCTGATCCGAGCTCCACAGAGCGAGCGGTAGATCGTCACGCGGATCGGCGGGCCATGCGCGCAGAAGAGCAGTCGCAGCGCTCATGCTCTCGGCTCCCCGGCGAGTTCGGCCGCGCATTCGCGTGCGACCTGAACATCGTTGAATGGCAATACCCGCATAGTGTCTCCCGAACCGATTATCTGGCCTTCCTCGTGGCCCTTGCCTGCTACCAGGACGATGTCGTGGGCCCCGGCCCCGGCAATCGCCTCGCAAATGGCTGCACGGCGATCGCCGATCTCGCGCGCGTTTTCGCCCGCACCTTCGAGAATCTGGGCGCGGATTGCGCCAGGATCCTCGCCACGCGGATTGTCATCCGTGACGATTACCACATCGGCCTCGGCCGACGCGGCAGAGCCCATCGGGCCGCGCTTGCCGGTGTCGCGGTCACCGCCTGCGCCGAACACGACGACCAGCTTTCCGCCGCGATCGGTTTCGACATGGGGTCGCAGCGCCCGGATCGCGGCTTCGAGTGCATCGGGCGTATGCGCGTAATCGATATAGACCGGAGCGCCGTTCGCCGCGATAACGGCGCGTTCGAGCCTCCCGCGCACGGGCTGGAGCCGCCCGATCGCATCGAAGACCTGCGCCGCGTCGGAGCCGCTGGCAATCGCCAGGCCGGCAGAGACCAGCGCGTTGGCTGCCTGGTAGGCGCCGATCAACGGCAGATTGAGAGTGCGGCTCGTTCCCTCGTATTCGATCTCCAGGACCTGCCCGAGCTGCGTCGCTTCGCGCGCGGCGAGGCGGAGGAACTCGCCCCGCTCGCCCACCGTAAGCACGCGCAATCCGCGCGAGGTGGCATGATCGAGCGCGCGGCGGGTCCATTCGCTATCGTCTGCCCCGCAATGGATGATCGCCGGTGCGCCGTCATCGACCACCTCGTCGAACAATCGCATCTTGGCTGCGAAATAGTCCTCCATCGTGCCGTGATAATCGAGATGATCGCGGCTGAAATTGGTGAAGGCGCAGGCCCGGACCGGCAGGCCCTCGTTGCGGAACTGCGAAAGGCCGTGGCTCGACGCCTCGTAAGCGACGTGCGTGACGCCCTCACGGGCAAGCCCGCTCATGTTGGACAGGAAGGTAACGATGTCAGGAGTGGTCAGACCGGTCGAGACGCTGCCATCGGGGGTGGTCACGCCGAGCGTGCCGATGCTCGCCGCCCGCTCGCCGCACATGCGCCAGATCTGGCGCGTCATCTCGACGGTCGAGGTCTTGCCGTTGGTCCCGGTCACCGCGACGACCATCTGCGGAACGGGGGTGAAAAACTGCGCGGCAAGCTGCGCGAACGTGCGGCGCGGCTCCTCGCTCGCGACGTGGAGCGCACCTTCGACCTTCGCTTCCTTGCGGGCCACGATCGCCACCGCGCCAGCTTCGATCGCTGCCGGAATGAAGCCCTCGGCATCGAAACGTGCGCCTTGGAAAGCGCCGAACACGGTGCCCGGAGCGACCTTGCGGTGATCGATCGCGAAACCGGTCACCGCGATGTCGCCAACGTCCAGCCCTGCAATGCCTGCACGTTCGAGGATTTGCGCGAGCCTCACTTGCGCCCCTCCACCAGATAGCGGAGGTCCGAGATATCAACGTCGCGATTGGTGTCCGGGCGGATCCCCAGCATCGGGCCGATCCGCGGAACCAGCCGCCCGACCACGGGCGCCGCGTTAAAGGCCGCGGTGCGCTGGAACGAGCTTGCCAGGGTTCCGCGCGGTTCATCGATCATGATCACGATGACATAGCGCGGTCGATCCATCGGGAAAGCGGCGGCAAAGGTCGAGATGATGTTCGACTGGCTATAACCCTGCTTGCCCGGCTTTTCGGCCGAGCCGGTCTTGCCGCCGACCCGGTAACCCGGCGCATCGGCGCTGCGACCGGTGCCGTAAAGCGAGATCATCCGCAGCATCTGCCGCATCCGCGAGGACGTGGAGGCCTTGAACACCCTCTTGCCGCGCGGAACCTCGGAAGCCTTGAGCTTGTGCAAGGTCGCGGGACGCCAGATGCCCCCGTTGACCATCGCGGCATAGGCGTTGGCGAGCTGCAGCGGGCTGACCGCCATCGTGTGGCCGTAGCCCACCACCATCGTCGTCAGCCGGCCCCACTTGCCCTCGGGCCAGATCGGACGCCCGCGCGCGGGCAGTTCGATGACCGGGCGCTGGTTCATGTTGAGATCCTTGAGGACGCGCTTGAGCCGATCCTCGCCTAGCTCGTCAGCCACGCGCGCGGTGACGGTGTTGGACGAATAGACCAGCGCCTGCGGCACGTTGAGCGATGCGCCCTTGGGCTTGAGATCGCGGATCTTCCTGCCCGACATCTCGACCGTGCTCGCATCCCAGTCGCGCGACAGATCGCGAACGACGCCCGCATCGATTGCGGCGGCCACGGTCACCGGCTTGAAGGTCGAGCCAAGTTCGTAGACCCCGTTGGTCGCGCGGTTGAAGACGTTAGGGGCGCCGCCTGCTCCGACCACATTGGGATCGAATTCGGGCAGCGATGCCATCGCCATCACTTCACCCGTATCGGCGTCGAGCACGATGCCCGCAGCGCCAATCGCATTGGTCGAGAGCATGCCGCGACGAAGCTCTTCCTCGAGCGCGCCCTGCACCCGGACGTCGATCGAAAGCGCTACCGGCACCCCGCGCTGGGCCGGGTCGGTCAGACGTTCTTCGAGAACCTGCTCCATTCCGATCCGGCCACCTTTTTGCTCGACCACGTAGCCGAGCACGTGCGCGGCAAGCGAGCCTTGCGGATAGTGGCGGTCGGGTTCCTGCGGGAACTGGAGCGCGATTTCTCCCAGTTCGAACACGCGATTGGCATCTTCGGGCAGAACGCGGCGACGCAGGTAACCCGCCTTGCCCGAAGCCAGCCGCTGCGCGGTATGCGCCTCGTTCATGTCGGGAAAGATCGCCTTGAGCTGCGCTGCAACCCGGGCCGGACCATTGACCAGGGGTTCGCCTCCGTCACCCATCGCGGTCGGGTCGAACCACAGCGCATAGGCGGGAAAGGCACGGGCGAGCGGAACCCCGTTGCGGTCTGTGATCTCGCCGCGCGGGGGAAGCAACTGGTCGGACAGGC
>JBFHIF010000194.1:0-3837 GCA_041596595.1 Erythrobacter sp.
ACCATTCCGACGCTAGTCATCTGGGCGATGAACGACCTTGCCCTGCCGCCTGCCAATCTCGAGGGGCTCGACGAGCTGGTCGAGCCGCTCACGCTGGTCACGGTGCACGATTGCGGCCATTTCGTCCCGTGGGAAGCGCCGCAAAAGGTCAACGACGCGATGGACAGGTTCCTGACGAACTAGGCTTCAAGCCAGTCGACCCAGGCACCGTGCGCGTGGGCGCGCGCGAGCAGGCGCGGCTCGCCATCGCCCGTCGCGCCCTGCCAATACCGAACGGTGAGTTCGTGGCGGAAGGTCTCGGGATCGGTCTCGAGCCGGATCCATGCGAGCGGCCGCGACGCCGATGCGTTCGCGCCCGCCGCTTCCATCGCCCCGGTGATCGAACGCTGGGTTGTCTCGGGCAGATATTGCCAGGTTATCGCATGGAACAGCGCCCGGCTGGTATCGGGCGCCTGCGCGGTCGCGAGGACCTCCTCGACGAAGCCTCCGGCATCCTGCTTGACCAGATCCGGCGGGTGGTCGCTCGCCAGCGCGATCGCTGCATCGATGCGCGCCATCCGCCCCGGAGCATCAGGCCAGACATAGCTCTTGAGCCGCAGCGCGCTGGGTTCATCGGTCAGATCGACCGGGGCGATATCGCACCCCCTCACAGATACGATCTCGAACTTGTCCGGCGGCGGAGGCGGCGAGACGTCCTCTCGCCATTCTGGCTCGATCCGCATCGGCGAAGCTGCCGGCCCCACTTCAGTCTGCCCAAGGACATAGCGATAGCGATCGAGCATGGTCAGCACACCTGCGCTCGCGCCGATCTCGAACAGTTCGAAGCGCGGCACGATCCGGCGCGCGAGCCACAGCAATCCGCCCATGATGCTCGCCGCGCGCCCCGCCTCGTTGGTCTGCGGCGGCCCGTCGAGCCAGGGTAGGAGCAGGTGGTCGTAGGTTTCGACCAGATCACACACCAGCGCGTCGACCTGTCCCTGGTCGGTGATCTGCCCGCTATAGACCCGTGCCAGCCGGTCGTCGGTCCCGCTCAGAAGCAGGTGGTGGAGCCCGCCCGCCATCCGAAGCGGCAGCGCGTCCTTGAGCGTCAACCCCTCCCACGCGGCGATCCGCCTGCCTGTCGCGGTATCGCTTTCCCGCACCGGGCCGAGCGCCCGGACGATCCGAGCGGTGCACGGCGCTCCGTTCTGCTCGGCATGGGTCGCCTGCCATTCGAGAGCGCGCTCGAATTCCTCGATCTCCATGACACCTTCGCCTGCCATGTCTGCCAGTCCCCGCTTCATCAACTCACGCGCGCGCCATTGCCCTTTACCCCTCCACGCCCTAAGTGGCGCGGCGCGATGACCGAGCAGCAAACCAACCACCCGGCACGGCCGTTGACCTTCGCCGTCCCCAAGGGGCGTATCCTCGACGAGGCGCTCCCGGTGATGGCGCGCGCCGGAGTCGTGCCCGAGGACGGCTTTCACGACAAGGCCAACCGGTCGCTTTCCTTCGCCACCACCCGCGGCGACATGCGGCTAATCCGCGTGCGTGCTTTCGACGTCGCGACCTTTGTCGCCCACGGCGCCGCGCAGATCGGCATTGTCGGGTCGGACGTGATCGAGGAGTTCGATTATTCAGACCTCTATGCGCCGGTCGATCTCGATATTGGTCATTGCCGCCTTTCGGTCGCACGGCTCGAGGCGGACGATCCCGATCAGGGCGCGGTCAGCCATTTACGGGTCGCGACCAAGTATCCCAATCTCACCCGTCGCCATTTCGAACGGCGCGGCATCCAGGCCGAATGCGTCAAGCTGAACGGCGCGATGGAACTCGCCCCGTCGCTGGGGCTTGCGCGGCAGATCGTCGACCTCGTTTCGACCGGGCGGACCCTGGCGCAGAACGGGCTGGTCGAGACCGACAGGATCATCGACATATCCGCGCGGCTGATCGTCAACCGCGCCGCGCTCAAGCAGGATCGCCGGGTCGCCGAACTGGTCGGCGCGTTCCGCGAGATCGCCGAATCGCGCGCGGGGAAAGCCGCGTGATGCGCACGCTCAGAACCTCCGATCCCGATTTCGAGAAGCGTTTTACCGCGCTGGTCAACGCCCGGCGCGAGACCGATCGCGATATCGCCAACGAGGTCACCAGCATCCTTTCCGCGGTGCGCGCTCGCGGCGACGATGCGCTGGTCGAATTCAGCCAGCGCTTCGATGACTACGCGCTCGCCGCCGAGGAAGACTGGGTCATCGCGCCCGAACGGTGTGCTGAGGCCTATGCCGGGCTCGAGGACGGTCTGCGCGACGCGCTCGACCTCGCTGCCGCCCGCATCCGGGCCTATCACGAGGCGCAATTGCCCGAAGACCGCGATTATCGCGACGATGCAGGGGTCAGGCTCGGCGCGACGTGGCGCGCCGTCGATGCCGCGGGGCTGTATGTCCCCGGCGGGCGCGCGGCCTATCCCTCCTCGTTGCTGATGAACGCGATCCCCGCCCAGGTTGCCGGGGTGGAACGGATCGTGGTCGTTACCCCCACCCCGCGCGGGAAATCGAATACGCTCGTGCTGGCAGCCGCGCATCTTGCGGGCGTTAACGAATTGTGGCGGGTCGGCGGGGCGCATGCGCTCGGCGCGCTCGCTTACGGGACCGATCGCATCCGCCCGGTCGATGTCATTACCGGACCGGGCAACGCCTATGTCGCCGAAGCCAAGCGCCAGCTTTATGGCGTGGTCGGGATCGACATGGTCGCCGGGCCATCCGAAATCCTCGTCATCGCCGACAGCGCGAACCCGCCCGAATGGATCGCTGCCGACCTTCTCAGCCAGGCGGAACATGATGCAACGGCGCAATCGATCCTGATCACCGATGACGAAGGCTTTGCCGCGCAGGTCAGCGATGCGATCGACCTTGCGTTGATGAATCTTGCGACCGCCAAGACCGCCAAGGCCAGCATCGAGGCGCACGGCGCCGTGATTCTGGTCGACGACCTCGCCGCCGAGGCCCCCACCCTCGCCAACCGCCTCGCCGCCGAACACGTCGAGATCGCCACCGACCAGCCTGAGGCGATCATGCGAAATATCCGCCATGCCGGCAGCGTGTTCCTCGGCCGGATGACGCCCGAAGCGATCGGCGATTACGTTGCCGGACCCAATCACGTCCTCCCCACGGGTCGGCGCGCGCGCTTTTCGAGCGGGCTTTCGGTGCTCGATTTCATGAAGCGCACCAGCTTCATCGAACTGGGGGACCAATCCTTCGCCGCGATCGGTCCAGCCGCAGCCGCCCTCGCTCATGCCGAAGGGCTGCCCGCGCATGCCCGCTCCGTGGAAATCAGACAAAAATGAACGCTTCATCCCGCTCCACCGCCCGCTCCGCTGCACGGCTCGCCGCCGTCCAGGCGCTGTATCAGCAGCACATGGAAGGGACGGCTCTCAACCGCCTGCTCGACGAGTTTCACCAGCACCGCCTGGGCCGCGAAGTCGATGACGACGAGCACGAAGGCGAGGTCTATGCCGACGCCGAGATTGATTTCTTCGACGATGTCGTGCGCGGCGTCGACGCGCGGCGCGCCGAGATCGACGATTTTCTGGTCGCCCGGCTCGCCGAAGGCTGGACTCTGGCGCGGCTCGACAAGACGATGCTTCAGGTTCTGCGCTGCGGCACCTACGAACTGATCGCGCGCGCGGACGTCTCGATCGGGACCGCGATCAGCGAATATGTCGATGTCGCCAAGGCGTTCTTCGACGACCGCGAAGCAAAATTCGTCAACGGGATCCTCGACGCGGTCGCCAAGCAGGTCCGCGGGTAGGAGCTTTTCGGACGCGCTGAGAAGCGGAAAGGTCAAGGCGCTGGGAATGAACGA
>JBFHIF010000195.1:0-3816 GCA_041596595.1 Erythrobacter sp.
GAATCGATGATTTCGCCCCAGGACACGCCCCATTGCGGCGACTGGCCGGGGCGGCGCAGCACGGTGATCGAAACCGGCGATCCGTTCTCGGTCGAAAGGAATATCTGCGTTTCCGATTCGCCGGTCAGCGTGCCGGGCACCGCGAGCGCATCGGCAACCCCGGTAATCTTCGGAGGCCTGGCCGGATCGGCAAGTGCGGTCAGAATCGGGCGCAGGCGCATTTCGAGTTGCGGACTGTAATCGAGCTGACCGTGCGTTCCGGAAAGCCGGATTTCGGTTCCTCGGTTGCTGCGCGAAACGCCCGGCACGTAGTCGGCAAAGAGCAGGACCTCGCGCTTCTTGAGCTTGGGGGGCTTGCCCTTCGCGTCGAGCGGCACATCGACGAGGTAGACGAGCGATTCTCCTACCGCCGAATTGCCCGCTATCAAGGCGAGCGTCTCGGCCTCCACGTATAGGCGGGTGTGGCCCGGAGCGAGCCCGGGCGCACGCTCGCGGGCCACCTCCGCCTGCCTGCGAATCCGTGCACGGACGACCAGATCGCTCGCTTCGGCCAATTCGACCAGATCGGGATAGGTCGCCAGATCAGCGATCGTCGGGGTTGCCGAATTCCGGTCCTGCGCGGTCACGGCAGGGGCGCAGGCAACCAAGGCCAGCGCGCTCGCTGCCAGAGCCAAGATCGTGCCGAGGCGTTTGTTTGAATGCATAAATTCAAGTCCCGTGTGACGTGAGGAGCGCAGGCCTGACCGCTCGATTACGGGCGCTCTTGCCACAGCATGACGTTCAAGCGCCAGCGCTGTGAATCGTCGCTGAACCGATAAAGCGTTTGATTGGCTAGGTCTTGGTCGTTAAGGCGGGTCGGCTGCGCGGTGACTGGGGACATAGCCCCGCGCACTTGGTTACGATTGCAGGATGCCTGGCTGCTGCCACGCTGAACGCAATGCCTAGCTTTCGGATTTCCGGTCCGACTTGACGGAACCGGGTTCGAAGGAGAGGTTTGATAATTACGGGATTCGCTTTCCCGTTAACTGGATCGGCAACGATCGAGGGGGGGAAAGCGAGAATGATGCCGGTCTGTCCGCCGGCATGTGTGATGGAGAGAAAGCGACTGGATGTCCTACGCTGAGCAACAACAAGGGTTGACCACGAGTAAGCTCGTCGGCCTCATCCTCGCGCTTGCTATTGTAGCAGGTATAGGGATCGCAATGGTCCTTGGCCTTACGATCAGCGCGGTCAAACAAGCTGTCGAACGCGTAACAACGATCGACATTGAGGAACCCCCGCCGCCCGAAGAGCCGGACGAGCCGCCGCCCGAGCAACCGCAGGATGTCGCTCCGCCGCCACCCGTGGCGCCGCCGCCTCCGATTAAAATTGCTCCGGCACCGCCTCCGATCCGGACGCAGCCGACGATTCCGCCGCCTGCACCGCCGGCCCTGCGGATACCGCCGCCTGCACCCGTTGCGCCTCCGGCACCGCCGCCGGCGCCTTCGCAAGCACGCGGCGCGACCACACGCGGCGAAGGCCGCTGGGCCGCTCGGATCCAGGAAAACTACCCCTCGCGCGCTCTGCGAGAGGAAATCGAAGGAACGGTCGGCGTTCGCGTTGTCGTCACTCCTGACGGGCGCGCTACCAACTGCCAGGTCACCGCATCGAGCGGGTCGAGCATTCTCGACCAGGCAGCCTGCCAGGGTATGGAGCGTTATGCGCGCTTCAACCCCGCCCTCGACGACGATGGCGACCCGACCACGGGCAGCTACTCGACGCGGATCACCTATCGATTGAACTGACGATGATTTCTGGTCGCGGCCTTGATGGGGGTCGCGGTCGCTGGGAAAATTTTTGGAAGGACTACTCGCAATGAACCTCTACACTCTTACGGCTGCCGCCACTGAAGCGCCGGTCAACGAATTCGGTTTCTGGAAAGCCATGGAAGAAGGCGGACCGGTTGCCTGGTCGATCCTCGCAGTCATGGTGATCATGTCGGTCGGATCGTTCTACATCCTGTTCACCAAGCTCTTCGAACAGAACAAGGTGATGAAGCAGTACAAGGCCGTGCGGAACGCTTACTGGCGCGCCCCCAGCCTTCGTGATGGCGCAACCAAGCTCGAGAAGAACAGCGCATGGCGCCAGCTCGCCGATGACGCGGTGAAAGCTCAGGAACACCACAGCAAGATGCACGGTGCGGGTAACGAGATTCACTTCGTCGAAGAAGAACTCGCTCACAGCCAGGACACGATCAACCAGTCGCTCTCCAGCGGTCTGTCGTTCCTCGCATCGGTCGGTGCAACCGCACCGTTCGTCGGTCTGCTCGGAACGGTGATCGGGATCTACCGCGCACTGATCAACATCGGCATTTCGGGCTCGGCATCGATCGACAAGGTCGCAGGCCCGGTTGGTGAAGCGCTGATCATGACCGCAATCGGTCTGCTCGTCGCGGTTCCGGCCGTGCTTGCGTTTAACTGGCTGCAGTCGCGCAACCGTCGCATCAACGCCCTGATGACCGACTTCTCCAACGACATCGTTGCGAATATCGGGTCGAACGGCGCCATCAAGCCGGCCCTCGGCCCGGTCGCGGGTGCGAAGGCAACCCCGAAAGTAGCGGGAGCCAAGCCGGCTGCCACCACGGGCGGCGTCGGCACCACCCCGACTGCAAAGTCGTAAGCGGACGATATGGGCGGGATCAGGGGTTCGCCCCCGGTTCCGCCCACACCGTAAACGACTGAAATTAATTAGGGATAGGAATTAGGCAATGGCGATTTCGATGGGCGGCGGTGGCGACACGCCGATGTCAGACATCAACACCACGCCTCTCGTGGACGTGATGCTCGTGCTCCTGATCATCTTCCTCATCGCGGTTCCCGTGGCGATTCAGACGATCGAGAAGCTTCGCATTCCGGTGTTCGAATCGGTCCAGTCCAAGGACAAGGTCGAGAACCTCTTGCTCACCGTCAGCACCACCGATTCGGCGGGTCGCAGCGCGGGCGAGCCGGGCTTCGAGGGCGCATCGCGCAATGGCGACTGCCGGATCTACTTCAACAACGTACTGCCGGTGACTTCGGAAGAGCTCTACGATCGGGCGTTCACGCGTCTCGACAACATCGTGCAGCGCGCCGGCGGGCCCGAAGCGATCATGGAAGATCCGGAAATGATCCCGCAGGTGCATATCCGTGGCGATGTCAACGCGCCGTGGCGCTGTGTGGCCGGGGCGATCTACAACGTGCAAGCCGCAGGGTATCCGACCGTCGGGTTCATCTCGAACCCAGTCGAACCTGGCATCTGATCCGGCACACTAGAGTTTAAGGAGTAACACTCATGGGTATGGCTGGAGGCAAGCTAGACGGCGAGCCATTCATCGACATGAACATGACGCCGCTGATCGACGTTCTGCTCGTTCTGCTGATCATGTTCATCATCACCATTCCGGTGGCCACCCACTCGGTTGACATCGACCTTCCGCAGGGCGAACCGCCGCCCACGGATATCGTCATCGAGCCGGTGAAGAACAAGCTGGTGCTAACTCAGGACAACCAGATCCTGTGGAACGCCGACACGATCAGCCAGGGCCAGTTGGTCACGCTGCTGCAGGAAACGACCCAGATGGCGGTCGAGCCCGAATTGCAGTTCGAGCCCGAAGCGCTGGCGAGCTACGACCTGACTGCCAAGGTGCTGCAAATCATCAAGGCATCGGGCGTTACAAAGTTCGGTTTTGTCGGAAACGAGAAATACCGCGTGTTCGGGACCGGCGGCCCCGGTGCGGGCGGTCTGGGCGGACAGCAATAGGCTGACGGCCAACCACCGAAACAGATATGGGGCGGTTCC
>JBFHIF010000196.1:0-3814 GCA_041596595.1 Erythrobacter sp.
AGCGATGCCGCCTTGCGTTGCTGCTTGCGGATCCTGCCGGGCATCCACCGTTTCGCAAAATCGATCTGCTTCGCGGTTTTGCCGACGAGATAGTGCAGCTTGTCGCCTTCGACCGCGCGCCAGATCGTCTCGGCGACTTCCTCGACCGGAGTGATCTCTAGCCCCGCCTGCTGCACCCGCTCGCGCACTTTCTGGTTCGACTTGCGGCTGCCCGTGCCGTCAAGCAGCGGGGTCTCGATGAAGCTCGGGCAGATCGAACAGACCTTGATCCCTTCGGATGCCCATTCGGCATCGAGACTTTCGGCGATGCCGCGTACCGCGAACTTGGTCGCGCTGTAAACGCTCATGCCCGAGCCCCCGGTGATCCCTGCGGCGCTGGCGATGTTGACGAGGCACGAGCCCGGCGCGGTTGCTGACAGATGCCGATAGGCCGCCTGCGCGCCGAACAGCACGCCCTTGAGATTGATGTCGAGACAGCGTTCGATCTCGTCGATCTCGAGTTCGTGCAGTGGCCCCCCGGTTCCGATCCCGGCATTGTTCACGACGGCATCGATCCGCCCGCCGGCCGCGGTGGCGAAGGATTCGAGCGCGGTTTCCCACGCCTCGCGGTCCCGCACGTCGAGCTTGTGGGCGTATTTGAAGCCGCCCGGAATCAGGCCCAGCGTGTCTTCCATGCCCGGCGTGTCGATATCGCCGATGCCCACGAACCAGCCGCGTTCGCCAAACAAGCGCGCGGTGGCGCGCCCGATCCCCGATGCCCCGCCGCTGATGAAGATGCTGCGGCGCTGGGTATTTTCGGCATGGGGCATGAAGCGGTCCTCGCAAAGGAAAGGTCGTCCGGCTGTCTAGAGCCGGATGACCGGTTTGTCAGCTACCGCGGGTTCCCAGAAGGGAAGCCGCGGCTGGCGGCTCAGCCGCCGGTGGCAAGACCCTTCACGTTTTCGGCACCTTCGACGATCTGCGCGGTCGAGGGCTCGAGCACGTCGCCGAGCGGTTCGGCGCGGCCACCCAGGCATTCGGCAAGGAAGTTCTCGGCGATCCCGAAGAAGGCGATCGAGTTGGCGGGCTTGGCGAAACCGTGCCCTTCATCGGGATAGAGGACATAGGTGACCGGGATACCCGCCTGTTTCATCGCGGCTACGATCTGGTCGCTTTCCGCCTGCTTCACGCGCGGATCGTTGGCCCCTTGCGCGATCAAAAGCGGCTTGGTGATCCTGTCGGCCTTGTAAAGCGGGCTTGCCGCCCTGAGCAGAGCCAAGCCTTCCTCGGTGTTGGGATCGCCCATGCGTTCGTGGAAGATCTTGACCATCGGCGCCCAGTAGGGCGGGATCGTCGACAGCAGTGTTTCAAGGTTCGACGGGCCGACAATATCGACCCCGCAGGCGAATTTCTCGGGCGTGAAGGTAAGCCCCGCGAGCGTGGCATAGCCGCCATAGGACCCGCCCATGATCGCGACCTGGTCCTCGATCGCGATGCCCTGTTCGATCGCCCAGTCGGTGGCGTCGATCAGGTCGTCATGCATCTTGAGGCCCCATTGCTTGTTGGCAGCATTGAGGAAGTCCTTGCCGAAGCCGGTGGAGCCACGGAAATTGGTGCTCAGGACCGCGTAACCGCGATTGGCGAGCATCTGGTGGACCGAGTTGAAGCCGTAATTGTCGCGCGCCCACGGGCCCCCGTGAACCAGCAGCACCATCGGCACCGGGCTGTCGGGGCGACCGTCGCCATCGCTGTCAGAACCGGGCGGCAAGGTGAGGTAGGACGGCAGTGTCAGCCCGTCGCGGCTGGCGATCTCGACCGTGTGCATCGGCTGAAGCGGCGCGCCTTCGAGTTCGGGACGCGAGGTGTAGAACGGGGTCAGCGTCTGCGCCTTGCGATCGTAGATAAAGGTGGCGCTGGGCGCGGTCAGCGGATCGTTCCACACGATCCAGGTGCTGTCGTCATCGGTCCGGCTGGAGATGCCGAATTCGCCATCGAACTGGCGGCCCAGCCAGTCGAGGGACGCCTTGATTTCCGGGTCGATCGCGACCCATTCGTTCTTGAGGTAATTGACCGAATAGGCTTCGACCACGCCGGTCTTCTGGTCGCGGATCGTGCCGCTCAGATCGGCTTTCGCATCCTCGGCAACGAGCGTTCTCTCACCCGTGGCGATATCCTGGGCAAACAGCGCTGCGGTGTTCCGGCCGCGGCTGTCGATCCAGTAGAGGATCGACCCGTCGGTCGTGTAACCGGCCGGGCTGGTGGTAAGCGAATCCTCCATCGCGGTAACTTCGAACGGCTCGTCGGCGACTTTGCCGTCGGTGACCATGAAATAGTCGGTCCCGCCCTGCGCGTTCTGCCGCATTGCCATGCGCACGGTGAGCGTGTCGTCGGCCATGAAGCCGGCATAGCCATCGTTCTGCAGCACCAGTTCCATGGCCCCGGTGTTGAGGTCGATCAGATGGACATCGTGAAACTGCGGATTGCGATTGTTCAGCCCGATCAGGATCTTGTCGCGGATCGTGTTCGAGGTTCCCACGATCGCGACGCGGGTGTTCTCGAACGGGGTGAGGTTGTCTTCCTTTCCGCTCGCGACATCGATCCGGTAAAGCAGGAAGTTCTCGTCGCCACCCTTGTCCTGGATGTAGCCCAGGCTGCGCGAATCGGGCGCCCAGAAATGTTCGCGGATCGGGCGGTCGGTCGAACTGGTCACGGGCCTTGCGGCGTCGGGATCGTCTGCCGGTGCGAGCCAGATATTGAGCACCCCGTCATGCGGAGCGAGCCAGCTGAGCCACTTGCCATCGGGGCTGATGCGCCCCTGCGCCTTGGACGGATTGCCGAACAGCGCTTCGCGCGGGATGATCGGGGCGGCGTGGGCGGTATGGGACATCGTGGCTCCGGTTGTTGCAGCGTGGTGATCCGCCGAAAGCGCGCCGGGCAGGGCGAGGGCGGTCAGGGCAAGAGCGCCCGTGAGCAGGCGGCCCTTTCTGGATACGGGAAACATGGCTTCTCTCCTAAGCAATTCAAGCGGATCACTAGTGTGTTATGCGTGTGATACACAGCGCGCTCGTGCTGGCAAGGGCAATTCAGATAGCCTTGCACTCACAGCGCCGGATTGGCGTAGAAATGCCAGGTAAAGATCGCCATCGCCCCCCGATGGGGCCGCCAGGCTTCGCCGATTTCGCGCGCCTGCTTTTCCTTGGGCCTCTGCTCCATTTCGAGCAGGCGCCGCACCCCTTCCTGCACCGCGAGATCGCCCGCGGGCCAGATGTCCGCGCGCCCTTCGGCAAACAGCAGGTAGATCTCGGCGGACCAGCGCCCGATCCCCTTGATCCGCGTCAGTTCCTCGATCGCGGCCTCGTCATCGGCGGGTAGCGCGTCGAAATCGATCTCGCCAGCTTCGACCAGCTCGCAAAGGCAGCGCGCATAGCCCTGTTTCTGCCGCGACAGTCCGCAGGCGCGGAGCGTGTCGAAATCGCGGCTCAGGAGGCAGGCCGGGCTGAAATCCGCGCCCAGTTCGGCCTCGAGCTTGTTCCACATCGAACTCGCCGCCGCGACCGAGACCTGCTGCCCCACGATCGTGCGCAGCAAGGTCTTGTAGCCAGTCGGACGCAGGCGCGGCTCGGGATAGCCAACCCTCTCGAGCGCTGCCGCGATCCGATCGTCGCGGGCTGCCAACGCATCCAGTCCGGCCTCGATCTGTGTCCCCGTGAGCCCCATTGTCACCCCTTTGTGGCGCTGCGCCAGCGGTCTTGTCATTCGCTGGCGAACGTCCTAGCAGCGCGTTTCGATTTTGGAACCTGCGCGACCCGGCGCTCCCTCCGGGTGCCTGCGCAGC
>JBFHIF010000197.1:0-3787 GCA_041596595.1 Erythrobacter sp.
ATCGGCCGGCACTCAGATCTCCGCCACCGACCAACTCTGGGCGCAGGTTCAATATAAGAGCCTGGGCACAGCCTTTGAGATCATTGATGACGGGACACCAAGCCTGGTCTTCGCGGAAATCGAAAAAATGATTAGTCAGGCCGAAGCACAATTCGGTCATGCCTACACTGCAAAGACCGGCAAAGCGTTTCGCGCAGGCCTCGCATCCGAAGTCCTCGCGCGACACGGCGTGGATCTCACAAAGAAGGATTCGCTCGCAGGATTTTCCGCAGCGGATCGCGCCGCCTTCTTCCTCGACTGGCACGACAGCCTGATGGGTTATTCGGGGATCGACCAGGTCGATCACTGGATGGGAACGGTCAACTGGACACCCTCGCTCACACAGATTCAGGGTGAAAAGGCCATCACGATGATCGGCATCATCGATTCGAACTTCGGTTCGGATGCCGAACTCGCTGACAACCTGATCCTCAACCAGGGCAGCGAGTACGGGCTCGGTGGTCACGGCGCCGGGGTCGCCAGCCTGATCCTTGCCGAGCACAACGGCAAAGGCATCATGGGGATCGCCCCCAACGCCACCGTTGCCGCCTACAATCCTTTCGATGCGCAGGGCAATGCGAGCTGGACGAACATCGCGGCCGGCATCAACGCGATCAAGGCCGCGGCCAAGACCATTTCGACGACCGATGGCGAAAAGCTGGGCCGTGCCAGCGTCATCAATCTTTCGCTCGGTGAAGCCGGCTTCGTCGCCACCCAGGGGCTGTCGGACGTGTTCCGTCAGCGCGACATAGCCGCCTACAATGCCTCGACGGTCTATGTGATCGCAGCGGGGAACGATGGGATCGCGCAGTCGCAGAACATCGAATGGGGTTTCTCGTCCAGCACATCTTCGAACACCAATGTCGTCCTGCTCGATTCCTCGGGCAAGATTATCCAACCGGTGTATTCGGGTGTCTCGGATACGTCCGCGATCTTCGTCGGGTCGGTTCGTCCCGACGGGAGCATTTCCAGCTTTTCGAATACGCCAGGCTCGGCCTGCCTTCTCGATCAGGGGGTCTGCCACGATCGCAACAAGCTGATGAACTTCTTTGTCGTGGCGCCGGGCGAACTGCTGCTGGTGAATGACGGTCACGGCGGCGTGGTGCGCCGTTCGGGCACCTCGTTCGCTGCTCCGCTCGTTTCAGGCGCGATCGCCCTCCTCCACGATCGCTGGCCATGGCTTGGCAACAAGCCGCAGGAAACCACCCAGATCATCTTCCGCTCTGCCCGGGACCTGGGCGCACCGGGTGTCGACCCGATCTATGGCCACGGCCTGCTTGACGTCAGGGCGTCACAATCGCCGCTCGACTTCGGCGCGATGACGTTCACACTCTATCGCAAGGCGCGTCGCAAGTATTCGTCGACCGCCATGAGCGCCTCGCAATTGCTCACCGGGGGCATCCCGAACTGGTGGGAGACAGAAGCAGTTTTCTTCACCGGGATCGAGAATATCGGGAGCACCCATCGCGATTTCGCCATCCCGATGTCTTCCTTTACTTACGGCAGGACCACGAATGCGCTCGGCGGCGGCTATCAGCGCTTCCAGGATTTCGTCGCGGACCGCTTTGCCAACTGGCTGCTGTCAAAAGGCACCGACAAGAACGGCGATGGCAGGCTGGGCGTGAGCCAGGTCCAGTCGAACACCAACGAAACTTCGGGCCTGTGGACCATGCGTTACGACGCGATCCAGCCGCGATTTACCGATGAAGGCGTGGCCCGCCCGGTTCACAATTCGGCGACGCTGATCAATCCGAAGGGCAATATGTCCTTCACATTCGGCCACGGCCAGGGCGCTCTCGCCTTCTCCGGTCAGCGGTTCGGGATCATGAGCGATCACGACCACGAGACCGGAGGCGTGAACCCCGTGCTCGGCCTCGCTTCGGGCGAGATATTCGCTCAGGCCGCCTACAAGCCAGCCCCGAACACCACGGTTTCGGTGGGCTATTCCAGCAACCGCGAGGACTGGAAGGATCTCGAAGGGATTTCCGAAGCCGAAATGTCGCTCCAGCGCCACCTTGGCGCCCGCGATGCAGAAGCGCTCACGGTATCGGTGGAGCAGAAGGTTACCGACCGGCTTTCGGTCAACGCCCAGTGGACCCGGCTCAATGAAAAGGATGCCCTGCTCGGCACCCAGACTGGGATCGACGCTCTGCTCGGCGAAGGTTCGGTCACCGATGCGGTGACGCTTTCGGCGAGTTTCGATGCCGGGAACGGCCTCTCGTTCGACCTGTCGGCCACCGGCGGCGCAACCAAGACCGCCAGGGGCCAGCTGCTCGCCAGCACCGGCAACGTGATGAGCAGCGCCGCCCAGTTCGCGATCAGCAAGCGCGGCGTGGCGGGCGATCGCGACATCCTGAGGGTGTCGATCGGCCAGCCGCTAACCGTCGAGGATGGCGAACTCGAACTGCGCAGCGACCAGGTCATCGACCGGATGACCGGCGAAATCGGTCCGGTGTCCCAGTTCTTCGGGATCGAGACCAAGCGTCGCTACACCGCTGAGGTTCTCTACGCCGCGCCCGTTTCCCAATCGAGCGAACTGGGTCTGATCGGACGCTATGTCAGCGCAGGAGATGACGAAGCCGGCGCGGCTCTGATGCTCGGGGCGAACTTCGGGATGCGGTTCTAAAGCGTTTCGAAACGTTCTGGCGCTACTGCGAATGACAATGTCGAGAGGTGCGTAAGCAGGCGGACCGGCGATCGGAGGACGGTATGAGGATCAACAGGACCACGCTCGGCGTCATGACGGCGGCACTTCTGTTCGCTTCTCCGGCCCATGCCCAGGCCGACCAAAGCACGCCGACAACACAATACGAGCGCCAGATTGCCGCGGCAAAGGCCCAGATGATGGGCGATTCCGCTGCGGCGCTGAAGGCAGCGATCGCGGCCGAGGCGGCGGCAAAGCGCGACAGCGACAACCCGGTGATGGCGCGGCTGACCGCGAAATGGCTGCAGGGTGAGGCGCTGATGCGTCTCAACCGCGCGTCCGAGGCCGAACTCCTCATTTCCGAAGCCCTTCAGGAAGTTGCTCGCAAGGCTCCCAACGACAAGCTGCACGCCGACCTGCTTCGTTCCAAAGCCGGCCTCCACGCCTCGAATGGCGATTACGGCGAGGCGCTGTCTCACTTCCAGAGGGCGCACGATCGTTACAAGGCGCTGGGAGAGGCGCGCAGCCAGGCCATCGTCCTGCAGAATATCGGCTCTCTCTATTCGGTCGCTCGCGACTACGAACGCGTGCTCAAATATTACCGCGAAGCGACCGAGGTTTTCGCCGAGGACGTTGCGCTTTCACTTTCGGCACACAACAACAAGGGCAATGCGTTCAAGGAGCTTGGCCGGTTCGACGAGGCAGAAAAGGAGTTTACCTCCGCACTGGCCGTTGCAAGCAAGATGGAAAGCCCGGTGCTCGAAGCGCGGATTCTGACGAATATCGCCTCGACCCAGTTTCTCGGCGGGCATCTCGAGGCTGCACAGCAGACCGTCGAGCAGGGTATGCGGCTCGCCAGCAAGGCGGCCCCCGAATGGCTACCCTTTCTCTATGGCGTGAGGGCGCAGATCGCCAACGAGCGGGGCAACACCGCACGCGCGGCCGATTATCTTGCCAGGGCGTTCGCGGGTCAGGATCTCGAAAAGACTTCGCATTTCTTCCGCGATTTCCACGAAACCGCCTACCGCATTCACGCCGCGCGCGGTGAGTTTCAGCCGGCTTTCGAACATCTCAACGCGTTTAACCGGATAGACAGTCAGGCTC
>JBFHIF010000198.1:0-3785 GCA_041596595.1 Erythrobacter sp.
ATCTTGCCCTTGTGGACGATCAGTTCGGGGGAGAGCAGGCCGGGCACTTGGGCGAGCGCGACGTGAACGGTCAGCGGGACCGCGCGCAGGCTCGGGCCGGCAAGCATCATCACCGCGTCGCCTGCGCTTATTCCGCTGGCATGGGCGAAATATTCGGTCTGCCCGGGATGATCGAACCCGACCGCGGCAAGCGCGCTCTTGGCGACGGGAGCTGTGACCACCGCAGAAGCCTCTCCCGAAAGCGCCAGCCGGGTCGCGGTCTCAAGCGAAGCGAGCGCGGCGCGCGCGCCCTCTGCGTCAGGCTGTGCGGGACGGTAGGACACGGCGGGGCCGGGCAGAACCGGAAGCCCGCTCGCAAAAGCACCGGCCGCCTGTGACAGGCGATCGATCGGGGTGACCGGGCAATCAATCCCGGTCGCGCGGGAGGCCTCGCGCAGGATGGATTCTCCCCCGATCACCGCAAACGGGTGCGTGCCGCCACTGGCTTTTACGAGCAAATATGCAGCGCAGATGATCTCGGGCCCGATCCCCGCCGGGTCTCCAAGCGAAACCGCGAGCGGGAGAGGGGCGGGGCTCATCCGCGCGGCCGATCAGTTATATTCGATAAAGGCATCGTTGCGCAGGTCACGCAGATAACGCTGCGCGCGCTTGTTGATACGCTCATCCTCGATCTGGTTCATCACCGCCTCGAAGCTCGGAGCCCCGGCATCCTCAGGATCGTCGCGGCCACACAGCATCAGCACGCGGACACCTTCCTGCGGGCTGCCGAAAGGCGGCGTGGTCTGCCCGATCTGGAGGTTGAGGATGATGTTGCGAAGCTGGTCGGGCAGCGAACCGGCGGTGATCTGGTCGTTGGTGATCACGCTCGCGCCGAGTTCGGTACGGGCGCGGTCGGCATCGGCGCAGCCGCGCAAGGTCGAGACGAACTCGGAGAACTTGCGGACCCTGGCTTCAGCCGCGGCCTGGCTCATGCCGGGTTCGAAATCGATCGCGATCTGACGCAGGCTGAGCACCGCGTCTTCAGGATTGGCCATCAGCACCTGTCGCTTGTTGATGAGATAGAGGATCGAGAACCCGCCGGGCACCTCGATCGGGCCGACAAGCTGGCCGGGCTGCATCTGTCGTGCGGCGGTGGCGAGCACAGGCGGAAGCTGGCCGAGACGGATCCAGCCGAGGTCGCCTCCGACCACGGCGGTGGTGGCTTCCGAATATTGCCGCGCATAGGCAACGAAGCTGCCACCCTGGCGAAGCTGTTCGACGATCGCCTGCGCGTTCTGGCCCACCGTCTCGCGGTTTTCCTGGGTCGCGGAGAGATAGATTTCGCCGAGGCGGTATTCCTCGGTTCCGCGCGAAGCTTCGAGCCGTGCGAGCACGTCGTTCACTTCCTCGGCGGAAACGTTGACGAACGGGGTGATGTTACGACGCAGCAGGTTTTCCCACGCGAGCTCGCCCTCGATCTGGCGCTTGAGCGCGGCAGGCGAAGACCCGATCGACAGGAGATATTCGTCCATCTTGCCGATGTCCTGCCCGAAGTTCTGCGCGGCAACCCGGTTGTAGGTCTGGTCGATCTGCGCGCGTTCGACCTTGAGTTCGAGCCGTTCGGCGGCCTGGATCTTGAGCGTTTCATCGATCAGGTTGCGCAAGACCTGCACCCGCAGACGCTCAAGCTCCTGATCCGAAAGCTCGTTTTCCGACGCTGACGTGACAAGCGCGACACGCTGATCGATATCGGTGCCGGTGATGACGTAGCCGTTGACGACCGCGGTGGCGGTGCGAACATCGGGGTTTTCCTTCCCGAAGATCGAGAAGTTATCGGGCAGCCCGAAGGGGTTGGCCGCAGTCGGGACCGCCTGGGTCTGCGCGCCGGTAGGAACGGCGAGAGCAGCCATTCCGGCCAGCCCTGCAGCCATCAGCGAGGCGAACTTCCGATTGATAAGCTTGAGTGTCACGTGTTCAATTCCCGTATCGTGATGTCGCGAGAACGCAGCCTGTCGAGCCGCACTAACGCGTGGTTATCGCAGCGTCGCCCCTCTCGCGCTCGCGGCGGCATTGCCAAGTGTTGGCTGAACCGGGGCTGAGTGCGCACCGGGTATCGTTGGTTTCGCCCTTAACCGGTTTTTCGCGCGCTGCCAATTCGCTCGCCCCGCTCAGCGAAATCCAAGATTGCGAAGCGCGAAGAACAGCTGGAAGGTGTTGCCGCGTTCGGCATCGCCGGCCGTGATATAGTCGCGCCGCCAAGTTAGCCCGAGTTCGATGCAATCGTCCTGATAGGCGACTCCCAGCCGGGTGCGGATAGGCTCGAACCCGTCGGGTGCGAAGGTCGGGTCTTCTTCCGCCCCGGTGAGGTTGAACACGCCCGAACCGAACGCGGACCAGTTGCGCCCGAACGCGACCCGGGCAGCAGCGCGCAGTTCCTCGCGGTCCTGCAGGTCCTCGACCGTCTGGATGTCGCGATTGAGCCGCAGATAGCCGAATTCGAGATAGGTCCGGCGCGTTCCCACGGTCGCGTCGATCTCGTTGCGGCGGATCGCGAGGTTGTCCTTGTCGAGCCGGAAACGGTGGGTGAACGACACGAAATCGCGGAACCGCACCTCGGTGCGGCCGACGAAGTCCGATACGCGTTCGGACAGGCCGGTGCCGTCGGGGAATATCTCGCGCTCGGCGTCGAGCCGGTAGGACTGCCCGACATTGCTCTTGATCCGCCATCCCGGCCGGTTGAGCGACCAGTCGACCCCCCAGGTGATCCGCGCGCCGTCCTCGACCCGGTCGTAGCCGGGGAAGCGGTTGAGAGCGAACAGGTTCGAATCCTCGAGGTCGATTGCGCGGGCATCCTCGTTGGGAACAGCGAGATTGCGGACCGGGGGGCTGGCGACCAGCTGGACGCGCGGCTTGAAGACCTGCGTGCCGCCAAATGCCTCACCCACGAAAGGCCATTCCACGTCGATCGCACCAACGGCAATCGCGCGGCTCTGCCAGCCCGAATTGCCGCGGTAGATCTCAGTCGCGGTAAAGCCGTTCTCGTCGCTGTGGTAGACATCGCCTCGCGCCAGGCCAGTCAGCGTGACCACTTGCCCAAGCCCGGTGAGGCGGCGCAAGTCCCAGCGCGCAGACGCGAAGGCGCGTTGCGTGTCCTGGCCGTCCTGCCGTGTCAGGCTGAGTGTGTTGGCTTGCAGCTCCACCGTGCCGCCGACCAGCGGATCGGCCAGCCGGTGCCGGTAATCGATCACCGGCAAGGCCATCGGCACTTGCCCTTGCGGCGCCTCGAGCCGCAACGTCTGGGTGGCCCATCCGGCGAGGCTGAAATAGGATTGGTCGTCGATCCGCTCGAGGTTGAAGGTCGAGCGCAGCCGGTCATCGCGGCTGATGTCATAACGACGCAGGAAGGTCCGGTCGCTCGCCAGCCTGACCGATCCCGTGATGCTCCATTCGGGGCTGAGCTGGAACCGGCCATTGGCAAAGAGATAGCCGCGCAGGTCCCGTTCGGTGGTCGGCTCACCGGTAAAGGTGGCGATGCGGCGGCTGTGGGTCCCGTACCCGGTGATCTGGTAGGCGCCCTTGTCTGTCAGGTGGCGCCATTCGGCCGAGAACATCGGTGCGGCCTTGGTGTAAAGATACGTACCTGCCGTCAGGTCCTTGTTGTCGGCCAGACGCCAGTAATAGCTGCCGCTGACTTCGACGCCGTTGGATTCAGACACCCGCAAATCGGGCACCAGGAAGCCGGATATCGCCCGCCCGTCGGTGCGAAAGGCGAGCCCTGGCATCGACAGGATGCGGGCGCCGAACAG
>JBFHIF010000199.1:0-3779 GCA_041596595.1 Erythrobacter sp.
AGCATGACGCCGTTGACGAGGAACATCGTCACCTGCGCTTCGGCTTCTCGGACACGGCTCAGGAAGACATCCTGCAACAAGCGCTGCTTGGCGCCCGAACCTTGGCTGGCAAACTGTTCAGCATCGATCGGCTGCCCCGGCATGATCGTGCTGACAGCATGCTTGTAGACGAGTTGCGACTGTCCATCACGGCGCAGCAGGATCGAGAAATTATCGAACCACGTCACGATGCCCTGCAGCTTCACACCCTTTACCAGGAATACGGTTACGGGCGTCTTGTTTTTCCGCAAGAGGTTGAGAAACGCGTCCTGCAGACTGGGCGCCTTGCCCTTGTGCTGCGTATCATCCTGCTTGGGTCGCGGGCGCGCGGAAAGCGTGCGTTCGCTGGCCATTGTCCTGCTCCTTTTCTTGGCGAAAGCTTTCGCGATCGCAATCTGGGCGCAACCACCGCGCCCGAATTCCGGAGTTGCCGCCGGAACTTGCGCAATATGTGGCATTTCATCGCGCAATCGCAATGAAATTTATTGCAGACATCCAAAAAGGAAAGGGTCGCGGCCTATTTGCGTTCGCCGTTCTTGCGATCTGCCATGCCGAGGAGCTTCAGCTTGCGATGGAGCGCCGAGCGTTCCATCCCGATGAAGCTGGCCGTTTTCGAGATGTTTCCCGAGAAGCGACGGATCTGGATGGCGAGATATTCCCGCTCGAAACTTTCCCGCGCTTCACGCAAGGGGGCACCCATCAGCTGCGCCATACCGCCGGTGCCGCCAAGCTTGCCGCCGGTCACTTCCTCCGAAAGCATGTCGGCTTCGACCGTGTCCAATTGTTCTCGCGGGGTCAGGATGATGGTCCGCTCCACCACATTGCGAAGCTGGCGCACGTTGCCTGGCCAGTCATATGCCTGGAGGGCGGCCATCGCTTCTTCGCTGATTTCCGGCGGGCGGATGCCTTGTTCGATCGCGTAACGGGCGAAGAAATGTTCGGCCAAAGCGGGAATGTCATCGCGTCGTTCCGCGAGCGATGGAACCTCGACCGGAACAACGTTCAGGCGATAGAAGAGGTCTTCGCGGAACCGCTTTTCCTCCATCTCCGACTTGAGGTCGCGCGCAGTGGAGGACACCACACGGACATCCACCCCGATCTGCCGTGTCCCGCCCACGCGAACGAAGCTTTGCTCGGTAAGGACGCGCAGGATGCGGGCCTGCGTCGACAAGGGCATGTCGGCGACCTCGTCGAGATAGAGCGTGCCGCCGTCAGCCGTTTCCAGGAGGCCGGGTCGCACCAGCTTGCCTTCGGCTTCTTCGCCGAAGAGCTCTTCCTCGAAGCGCTCCGGCGTGATCCGCGCGGAATTCACGATCACAAACGGTTTGTCTGCACGTGTCGACCAGCTGTGTAGCAGGCGCGCTGCCACTTCCTTGCCCGATCCGACAGGTCCGCTGATGAGCACGCGGCTGCCGGTGCTTGCGACGCGCTTCAACGTAGCGCGTACCGCGTTGATCGTGGCCGAGTTGCCGGTGAATTCGCCGCCCTCGCCCATTCCTTCGCGCAGCCGCGAGTTTTCCCGGCGAAGGCGCTCCGTTTCGGTGGCACGTTCCACCAGGTGAAGGAGGCGCTCTGCCTCGAACGGCTTTTCGATGAAGTCCATCGCGCCGCGGCTGACTGCCGAAACGGCCGTGTCGATATTGCCGTGCCCGGAGAAGATGATGACCGGCAGCTCAGGCTCGCGTGCCTTGATCGCGTCGAGTACCTCGAGCCCGTCCATCTGGCTGCCGTGGAGCCAGACGTCGAGAAGGACAAGGCTGGGCCGCTTGGCATCGACCGCCTCAAGCGCAGACGAACTGTCGGCCGCAGTACGGCATTCGTAGCCCTCGTCGCTCAAGACGCCTGCGACCAGGTCGCGAATATCGCGCTCGTCGTCGACTATGAGGATGTCGAGTGCCATTGAATTACCCTTCTGCTTTCTCGGTACTGGTCCGGTCGTCGCCCTTGGCGGCGGTCCGGTGGGGATCACGCGCAAACCGCAGCGTGACCCGCGTCCCTCCCCCATCGATGGAGGAGAAGTTCATTTCGCCGCCGTGTTCCTCGACGATCTTGTTCACGATTGCGAGACCCAGGCCCGTGCCTTTCTCGCGCGTCGTTACATAGGGTTCGAGAATCCGCTCGCGGTCCTGCGGCAGGCCGATACCGTTGTCGGTCACCGCGATCGTCATGGATTCTTCGTTCTCCGCGACCTCCACCTCGATGCGGCCGCGATAATCGGCATCGGCAGTGGCAGCGCGAGCTTCGATCGCTTCGGCTGCGTTCTTGAGAATATTGGTAACGGCCTGGCCAAGCTGGTGACGGTCCGCCTCAAGGCGCAAGGGCCCTTCGATTTCGGTCGCAAGCACGTAGTTGACCTGCGGATTGGCGACCTCCTGCAGGAACATCGACTGGCGGATGATGTCGAGCGCGTCTTCCTGTCGGAACACCGGCTTGGGCAGCCGCGCGAAGCTCGAAAACTCGTCGACCATGGTCCGCAATTCGCCGACCTGGCGCACGATCGTGTTGGTCAGTTCGTCGAACAATTCGCCATCTTGCTCGATCTGTTTGCGGTACCGCCGCTTGAGGCGTTCTGTCGCTAGCTGGATCGGCGTAAGCGGGTTCTTGATTTCGTGCGCGATACGACGTGCGACATCCGACCAAGCAGCCTGGCGCTGGTCTAGCAATTGGCGGGTAATATCCTCGAAGGTGATCACGTGCCCGTCCCCCTCCGGGACCAGCCTCACCGCAAGGGTCATCAATTCGCCATGGCGCGAGTGGCTAATCACGCCACGGTCCAACCCCGCCTCGACCAGCACCGCGATCTGCGGGATCATGGCATCAAGGGTTTCGGGGTGTTCGCTCCCCTCCCCGCCTTCGAGCAGCATGTTCTGCGCCGGCGCATTCATCAGCAGCACGCGGCGTTTGCCGTCGATGGTGATGACACCGGCGCTTACGGACTCCAGCACTGCCTCGATGAAGCTGCGCCGTTCCTCGAGTTCCTCGTTCGCACCGACCAGAGCGTCGGTCTGCTTTTCAAGTTGGGCAGTCATGCGGTTGAACGCGCGGTTGAGCAGGCCGATTTCGTCAGCGCCGGTCCGCCCTTCGACACGCAGCGAGAAGTTACCCGCGCCTACCTTGCGAGCCGCCGCAACGAGGTCGGTCAGCGGCTCTACCTGGCGGTCGGCAAATCGCAAAGCGAACCAGACGGCGAGCCCCACCAGCGCAAGGCTGACGAAATATAGCGCCAGATTGAACCGCAACTGCAACGCCCGGGCGCGCTTGGTAAGTTCCTCGTAGGCGGTGGAAATGGATCGCGCGCTTTCCCAGCTACGGAAACTCGCCGCCTCGGCATTTCGCGCCGTGTAGAGATAGATGCCGGCGGTCCGGTCGATCGGAGCGATCGCCTCGATACGTTCAGGGCTACCCCTGATGATCACCGGCTCTCCGCCGCGCAGGGCGCGCTGGCTTTCCTCCGTAAAACCGACCGGATCGCTGCCCTGGTTGATACCATAGACCACGGCCACGCGGGCGGTTCCGTCGGGCATCACTTGCATGATTGCGCTCTCGATGACGTCTCGCGGATCGGCCTGGTACTTATAGACCAGTTGGAAGTCGGGATCGGTAATCTCGACCTGCTGAAGGATCGCCCGCATATCCATCGCCATCGAGATGGTTTCCTGCCCGAGGTCGAGCTGGTTGTCCTCGTAATACCGCTCGGCAAGAACGTTGGCGTTCTCCATCAGCCCGCGCGAATTGTCCGA
>JBFHIF010000200.1:0-3778 GCA_041596595.1 Erythrobacter sp.
TACCTCCACGGGGCGATGGAGAAGATGTGCCGGCTCTACGAGGAACACGGTGTGGACCTTGGCGAATTGCGGCTGGTCGCCGACCACAAGAAGGACGCAATGCGCGGCCACATCATCGTCGCGCCGCCCTCGGCGCTCGGCGATCGCTGGAGCCGCCGCCTGCCCGCGCCCGTGACCGCGATGGCATCGGGCTGGATGCGGGTGCGCCAGCGCGCCCGCCAGCGCGGGGTCGAGCTGCCTTTGGTGATCTCCGACCACGCCGACTGGGGCGAACTAACCCGCACGATCGACGAGGTCGACCCGCAGGAAGTGTGGGTCACGCACGGCCGCGAGGAAGCGCTGCTGCGCTGGTGCGAACTCGGCCAGCGCCGCGCTCGCGCGCTGAGGCTGGTGGGGCGCGAGGACGAAGACGAGTGAAGGCGTTTGCGACCCTGCTCGACACGCTGGTCTATACCACCAGCCGCAACCGCAAGCTCGCGCTGATCGCAGACTATCTGCGCGAAACCCCCGATCCCGATCGCGGCTGGGCGCTCGCGGCGCTGACCGGCGAACTCGATTTCCCCGCAGTGAAAAGCTCGACCATCCGCAAGCTGATGCAGGACCGTGTCGACCCGGTGCTGTGGACGCTCTCCCGCGATTTCGTCGGCGATACCGCCGAGACCGCGAGCCTCTTGTGGCCCGGCCCCGAAACGGTCGAGGACGACGATCTGAGCGTCTCCCAGGCGGTCGAGATGCTGTCCGCGCTCAATCGCAGCACCGCTCCGCAGCAATTGCCTGCGCTGCTCGACCGGCTCGACCCCAATGGCCGCTTCGCGCTCATCAAGATGGCGACCGGGGGGATGCGGATCGGGGTCTCGGCGCGTCTCGCCAAGACCGCTTTCGCGCAGGCCTTCGATGTCGCGGTCGAGGATGTCGAGGAATACTGGCACGCGCTCGCCCCGCCCTATGCCGAGCTGTTCGCATGGGCGGCTAAGGGCGCCGACCCTCCCGATGTCTCGGGCACGCCGCGCTTCCGCCCGTTCATGCTCGCGCACCCGCTCGAGGAGACCCGCGTCGATCTCGCCGATTACGCGGCGGAATGGAAGTGGGACGGGATCCGCGTCCAGCTCGTGCGGGTCACCGGCGACGACGGGGAAAGCGAGACGCGGGTCTATTCGCGCAGCGGCGACGATATCTCGGCAACCTTCCCCGAACTGCTCGGCGCGCTTCCTGTCGACGCGGTGCTCGACGGCGAATTGCTGGTGCGCGGCGAGGCGCAGGGCGGAGCCGAGGGCGGGGCTGCCAGCTTCAACGCGCTCCAGCAAAGATTGGGGCGCAAGACCGTGTCGAAGAAGATGCTCGCCGAGGCTCCGGCCTTCGTGCGGCTCTACGATGCGCTGCTGATCGAAGGCGTGGACCTGCGCGAACGCCCCTGGAGCGAGCGGCGCGCGGCGCTCGAGGCGCTGATGGAGCGGCTTCCGTTAAGCCATTTCGACCTGTCTTCGGTGGTCGAGGCGCGCGATTTCGATCACCTCGCCGAGATTCGCGAGGGCACGCGGGATGATGCGATCGAGGGGCTGATGCTCAAGCGCCGCGACAGCGCCTATGTCGCCGGGCGCAAGGTCGGGCTGTGGTACAAGTGGAAGCGCGATCCGCTGCTGGTCGATTGCGTGCTGATGTATGCCCAGCGCGGCAGCGGCAAGAGATCCTCCTTCTTTTCGGACTACACTTTCGGCTGCTGGGACGGCGATCCCGACGAAGGCGCCGAACTGCTACCCGTGGGCAAGGCCTATTCGGGGTTCACCGACGAGGAGTTGAAGAAACTCGACCGGCTGATCCGCCGCACCACGATCAACCGCTTCGGCCCGGTGCGCGAGGTCGAACGCGCGCTGGTGTTCGAAGTCGCTTTCGACAGCGTCCACGCATCCAAACGGCACAAGTCGGGGCTCGCCATGCGCTTCCCGCGCATCCACCGGATCCGCTGGGACAAGCCGGTCCACGAGGCCGACCGGATCGAGACCTTGCGAGGGCTGATCCGGGATTGAGGTGGGGCGGTGCGCGCTCGTCCGGCGTGTGATTTTCCTCGCGCCTTCGGCGCTGCGGGCGGCCGGTCGGCCTTGCGGCCCTGCGGGCCGTTTGGCGCTTTCCTACTCGCGTGCGCGCAGCCACGACGTCGCCAGCGCTCTTTGAAATAGTCCAGTTCAGCCAGATCGCCCCTGCGAAGTGTCAACTTCATCAGATCGCGATTTTTCGTTCCCGATCAACTCACTGCGTAACAGATCGAAGCTGACGCAGCGTCAACTTTGTCAACTTCGTTCGCAGTTGCAACATCAGTCGTCCGCTCAGTCCGCCGCGTCGCGGACCGCCTTGCAATGGTTCTTCGCGTTCTCGGCGTAATGCGCCACCCCGACCCGCATCCCCGCGATCGCACCATCGGAAAGGTCCTTGAGTTTCTTCGCGGGTCTTCCCGCCCACAGTTCGCGTGGGCCCATCACCTTGCGCTCGGTCAGCATCGCTCCGGCGGCGAGCATCGCGTCCGAGCCGATCACCGCCTTGTTCATCGCGATCGCGCCGAGGCCGACAAAGCCGCGATCGTGGATCGTGCAGCCGTGAACCATCGCCATGTGGCCGATCAGGACATCGTCGCCGATCAGCAGCGGCGAACCTTCGGGATCGTCGGGGCGCGGCGGATCGCAGTGGAGGACGCTGCCGTCCTGGACATTGGTGCGCTCGCCGATCCGAATCGAGGAGACATCGGCGCGCAGCACGCAATTGTACCAGATCGAGCTGCCCGCCCCGATCACCACGTCGCCGATGATCGTGCAGCCCGGCGCGATGAAGGCGCTGTCGTCGATCTGCGGCACCTTGCCGTGGATCGCGATGATGTTCGCGCCCGGAAACCGCGGGTCGTGAAGGCTCATTGTCTGCTCTCCCATTGCTCGCGGGTCAGCGAATACTGGATCGTCGGGTTGTCGGCCTCGGGAAAGGCCGGGTCGTGAAAATCGAGATCGCGGCGCCGCTCCATCCCGAGCTTCTCCATCAGGCGCCAGCTTCCTTCATTGGCCTCGCTCGTCAGCGCAACGAGGAAGGGCGCGCCCACTGGGCCGAACCCCCAGTCGATGATCGCGCGCATCGCTTCGTGGGCATAGCCCCGACGCCAGCGGTCCTCGCGCACCAGCCAGCCGATCTCGTGGTCGCCGACATTGGGTGCGAGCGGGTTGTCGACCCGCTTGATTCCTGCATGGCCGACCAGCTCGCCGCTCGTCTTTTCGACCATCATCATGAAGCCGAAGCCCTCGCGCGCGAAAAGCGCCATCGTCCTGGCGTGCTTGGCCTCGATCTGGTGGAGCTCCTTCACTCCGCCCAGATGCTTCATCACCGTTGGCGTGTTGAGCACGCGGTCCTGCAGCACGGCGTCGCCTTCGTCGACCTGGCGCAGCACCAGCCGATCGGTTTCGAGAACGAGATCACCCATTGCGATTCTTCCATGTCTCGCGGGTGATCGAATGGACGATCGCGGGTTCGTCCTCGCTCGCCCAGGCCGCACCGGTGAAATCGAGGTCGGGTCGCCGTTCCATGCCCAGCGCCAGCATCAGTCCCCAGCTCGGCGCATTTCCCTCGACGGTAAGCGCGATCACCTCGTCGGCTCCGAAGCGATCGAAAGCGATGTCGAGCGATGCGGCGGCCCCTTCCTTGGCATAACCCTTGCCCCAGGCATCCTCGCGCAGCCGCCAGCCGACTTCCATCACCCCCAGCGGCCCGCTTTCTTCGGTGCAGCGCTTGAGGCCGCAAAATCCTA
>JBFHIF010000201.1:0-3768 GCA_041596595.1 Erythrobacter sp.
CGGTGGGGCGATCTCGGACAAACGGCGGTGATCGAAATCGAGCACGATGTCCTCCCCCGCCCGCTCGCCGGTCGACCCGCCGCAGAACCAGCGGGAGCGCCTGTCGGGATCGACGAGGTAATCCCAAACGACCTCGCGGGCCCGGCCCAACCGGCGCTCGAACTCGATGGTGTCGTGTCCGGTCTGCCGACCATATTCGCTCATCGCGCCCTCCTGTGACAGGGAGCGATCCTAGCATTGTTCGGCCATTTCCGGGTAGGGAAAGTGGCGCGAGTGACGGGACTCGAACCCGCGACCTCCGGCGTGACAGGCCGGCGCTCTAACCAACTGAGCTACACCCGCGCATCGGTGACGCGCTTCGATTTTCGCGTCGGTTCCGCTTGGGAGCCGCGCCATTAGGCCGGGGCCGTAACCCTGTCAATAAGCCTCGGCCCCCTTTTCGCGCCCATCCGAAAAATTTTTCCCCCGCCAGGCAATTTCCGCTGCAAACTCGCTCCAGACCGCTGCCTAGTCGGACAGCAGCAGGACCGGTGTTTCGATCAGCTTCTTCATTTCCTGGATGAAGCTGGCCGCATCATATCCGTCGACAACCCGGTGATCGCACGAGATCGAGATGTTCATCAGCTTGCGCTTCTCAATCCGCTCGCCGCCCTGCCCGTCGGAGACGAACATCGGGCGCTCGATGATCCGGTTGGGACCGATGATCGCGACTTCGGGACGGTTGATCACCGGAGTGGTCGCCACCCCGCCGAGCGGGCCGAGCGAGGTCACCGTGAGCGTCGAGCCCGACAATTCATCCGACTTGGCCGTTCCGTCGCGCGCCGCATTCGCGAGGCGCGTGATTTCCTGCGCGAGCTGCCACAGATTGCGGTTCTGGGCATCGCGGATGACCGGGACCATCAGGCCGTTATCGGTCTGCGCCGCCATGCCGAGATGAACCGCGCCGTGGCGGGTCACGATGCCCGTCTCGTCGTCGTAACGCGCATTGATCATGGGAAAATCGGGGATCAGCTTGCAGATCGCGGTGATCAGCAGCGGCAGCATGGTCAGCTTGGGCTTGTCGCCGCGCGCGCTGTTGAGATCGGCACGCAGCGCCTCGAGCGCGGTGACATCGCATTCCTCGACATAGGTGAAGTGGGGGATGTTGCGCTTCGCCGCGCTCATGTTCTGCGCGATCCGCTTGCGCAGCCCGATCACCTTGATCGCCTCGTCCTCACGGGTGCGCCCTGCAGCACCGAAACCGCCGCGCGAATTGTAGGCAAGGAACTGGTCGAGATCGCCGTGGCGCACACGGCCATCCTCGGCCGGTTTCACCTGCGACAGGTCAATCCCGAGATCCTTGGCGCGCTGCCTTACCGCCGGGCTCGCAAGCACCTTGACCGACGACGAGGGCGCAGGCGCAGGCGCGGGTTCGACAGGCTGCGGCGGCGCAGGCTCGGGATCGGCCGCCATCGCGTCATCGGCGTCGGAGGCATCGGGGTTCTCGACCTCGATCCGCTCCTCGACCGCATCGCTTTCAGGACCGGGCGCTGCTTCGGCAGCGGCTTCGTTGGTTTCCTCGACATCCTCGGGCACTTCACCCTCGACCTCGATCACCAGCAGCATCGAACCGATCGCGATCGTGTCGCCCACTTCGCCGGCCACCTCGATCACCGTGCCATCGACCGGGCTTTCGATATCGATCGTCGCCTTGTCGGTCATCACGTCGACGAGGTGCTGGTCTTCCTCGACCCGGTCACCGACCTTGACCTGCCATTCGACGATCTCCGCCTCGGCAACGCCTTCACCGACATCGGGCATGTTGAACGTGAATTTAGCCATCTCTCAAACCATCCTATCGAGCGCCCGAAGCGCTTGCTGCAGAAGCCGGAACCGGGGCCGAAGTTGACAAACCTGACACCGGGATTTTCTCAAGGTCCGACTTCAATCCCCTGTTTTTCTTTTCATTTCGTCGAAAAAGCGAAATTGACACTTCTCCAACTCGTTTCGTCTTTCATGCCTCTTGCCTGCCCTCTCCCCTGCCACCGGAACCGGTCGGTAGGAAAGGGGCGCGCAAGGCCTGGTCACTCGCTCAAGATCTTCTCGAACGCCTCGCCAATCCGGACCGGGCCGGGGAAATAGGCCCATTCGAGACTGTGCGGATAGGGCGTGTCGAAACCGGTCACGCGCTCGACCGGCGCTTCGAGGTGGTAGAAGCATCGCTCGGTCACGAGCGCCGACAACTCCGCGCCAAAACCGCTGGTGCGGGTGGCCTCGTGCACGATCAGGCACTTGCCGGTCTTCTTCACCGATTGCTCGATCGCCTCGATATCGATCGGGACGAGCGTGCGCAGGTCGATGATCTCGGCATCCACGCCCTTGTCGCGTGCGACCGCTTCGGCAACGTGAACCATCGTGCCGTATGTGAGCACGGTCACCGCCTCGCCCTCGCGCACCGTGCGCGCCTTGCCGAGCGGGATCTTGTAATAGCCTTCGGGCACGATGCTGCCCTCGTGCTTCTTCCAGGGCTCGACCGGCTTGTCATAGAAGCCCGAGAACGGCCCGTTATAGATCCGCTTGGGTTCGAAGAAGATCACCGGGTCATTATCCTCGATGCACGAGATCAGCAGACCCTTGGCATCGTATGGCGTCGCGGGAATGACCGTCTTGAGGCCCGAGACATGGGTGAAGATCGCCTCGGGGCTCTGGCTGTGCGTCTGGCCGCCGAAAATGCCGCCTCCGAAAGGCGAACGCACGGTCATGGGCGCGATGTAATCGCACGCCGAACGGTAACGCAGCCGGGCCGCTTCGCTGATCAGCTGGTCGAGGCCGGGATAGATGTAATCGGCAAACTGGATTTCGGGGACCGGGCGCAGGCCATAGGCGCCCATGCCCACCGCGACACCGATGATCCCGCATTCGGAAATCGGCGTGTCGAACACGCGGGTCTTGCCGTGCTTTTCCTGCAATCCCGCGGTGCAGCGGAACACCCCACCGAAATAGCCCACGTCCTCGCCCATCACGATCACGTCGGGATCGCGTTCGAGCATGATGTCGAGCGCCTCATTGATCGCCTCGATCATGTTGATCCGGCGTTCGGCCTGTGGTGCGGTATCGGCTTCCGCCTCGGGCGCTGTCTTGGTATCGGCGCTCATTCGTAGGGCCTTTCCTTGCCGAACTTGGCAATGCGTTCACGGGTCGCCTGCGCGGCCTGCTCTTCCAGATGCCAGGGCAGTTCCTCGAACACGTCTTCGAACATGGTGTGGAACGGGTGGTGCATACCGTGGCCCAGGATGCCGTTCTTTTCGGCCTCCTTGGTGGTCGCCTTGACCTCCTCGGCACACTTGCGGTCCATTTCGGCCTGGCGATCCTCGTCCCATTCGCCGATCGCGATGAGGTGGTTCTTGAGCCGCATCACCGGATCGCCGAGCGGCCATTCCTCGCGCTCCTGCGCGCTGCGATAGCCGCTGGGATCGTCCGAGGTCGAATGGCCTTCGGCGCGGTAGGTGAAGAACTCGATCAGCGAGGGGCCGTGATTGGCGCGGGCGCGGTTCGCGGCCCATTCCTGCGCGGCGTAGCACGCCAGCGCATCGTTGCCGTCGACGCGAAGACCCGCGAGTCCGTAGCCCAGAGCGCGCGCGGCGAAGGTGGTGCGCTCGGCCCCGGCAAAGCCCGAGAAGCTCGAGATCGCCCACTGGTTGTTGATCACGTTGAGGATCACCGGCGCATTGTAGACCGCAGCGAAGGTGCAGGCGGAATGGAAATCGCCCTCGGCGGTCGATCCTTCGC
>JBFHIF010000202.1:0-3762 GCA_041596595.1 Erythrobacter sp.
CTGCGCATTCTCGCCGACATGGCGCACGAAATGAAGCGGCGCGGCACTCGTTACGGGCTTGAGACCATGTGCATTGGCGGCGGACAGGGGATCGCGGCGATGTTCGAGCGCGCGGCATGAATTTCGATGAGTGGATCGGGCGCGAAATGCGCTCGGCCGACCGGCTCGACGAGGCGCTCGCGGCACGCTGGCTCGCGACCTTCGACCTTGAGCCGCCAAAGGGCCCATCGATGCCGCAGGGTATCCATCTTGCGCTCTGCACGCCGACTGCGCCCACAGCGCTGCTCGGCGAGGACGGCCACCCCGCGCGCGACGACAGCCCTGCGAGCTTCCTTCCGCCTTTTGCGATGCCGCGCCGGATGTGGGCATCAAGCGCGATGACCTTTCACGCGCCGATCACGATCGGTGCGGCGATCGAGCGGACCAGCCGGGTCGTGTCGATTACTCAAAAAGAGGGCGCGAGCGGCCGGCTCGCTTTCGTCGACGTCGCGCACGAAACCTTCGCCGACGCGACGCTCGCGGTCGAGGAGGTGCAGACTCTCGTCTACCGCGAGGCTGCTTCAGCCGATGCGCCGCTGGTTCCGCCCGAACAGGGATCGGAATGCTTCGACAGCTCCGCCTGGGACGCTCACCGCAGCATCGTCCCCGACGAACGGCTGCTGTTTCGCTATTCCGCGCTGACCTTCAACACGCACCGGATCCACTATGACGCGCCCTATGCGCGGCAAGTCGAGCGCTATAGCGGGTTGGTGGTCCAGGGTCCGCTGACCGCGAGCCTGCTTCTCCAACTCGCTGCGAGCAAGCTCGGCGAGAACAGGCTTGCCGCCTTCGCGTTCCGGGGCGTCTCCCCGGCCATTGCCGGGGAGAAATTGCATCTCGTCATGCGCGAGCGAGAGGGCGGGTTCGAACTCGGTGCCTTTGCCAGCGATGGCAGACAGGTCACCCGAGTCAGCGCGGAGGTCTAGCACTTACTCCTTGGGAGGTCGGCCGCGCCGGGGAGGGCGGGTCTGCCCGACTTCGATCCCGCGCGCGGACAGGGCTTCGCGCAGCAGCATCTCGATCTGGGCGTTGGCCGAGCGCAATTCTCCCGCCGCAAGGCGCTCGACAGCGTCGTAGACCCGTGGATCGAGCCGCAGGGCAAACGCTTTCTTCGCGGACTGTTTATCCGGACGGGCGATGGTGACCTCCGTTCCGATCGGCGTTACGGGTAAAGCGTTCCGGCGTTGACGACCGGCTGCGCCTCGCGATCGCTGCACAGCACCACCATCAGGTTCGAAACCATCGCCGCGCGGCGTTCATCGTCGAGTTCGACAATGCCATCGCTCGACAGCTTGGCGAGCGCATCCTCGACCATTCCGACCGCGCCGATCACGACCTTCTGGCGCGCCGCGATCACCGCGTCGGCCTGCTGGCGGCGCAGCATCGCTCCGGCGATTTCGGGCGCATAGGCCAGATGGGTCAGCCCCGCCTCGTCGACCTCGATGCCTGCCACCGCGAGCCGCTCGTTGAGTTCCTCGCGCAGTTCGCGGTTCACGATATCGGCGCTTCCGCGCAGGGTGGTCTTGTCCTCGTCGCTCATGTCGTCATAGGGGTGGCGCGCGCCCACGGTTCGCAGACCCGCTTCGATCTGGATGTTCACGAAGGTCTTGTAATCGTCGACGTCGAACACCGCCTGCGCGGTGTCCGCGACCCTCCACACCGTGTTGCAGGCGATCTCGATCGGATTGCCGCGCAGGTCGTTGATCTTGACCCGCTCGGAATGGATGTTGTGCGCGCGCACGCTGAGCTTGTTCTTGCCCATCCACGGCCACACCCAGTGCAGACCGGGCTTTCGCACCGTGCCGCGATATTCGCCGAACAGGGTGATGACCGTGGCCTGGTTGGGCTGGATCATGAAGAACCCGGCCATCCCGAAGACCACCGTCAGCATCCCGAGGACGAGCGTGCCGACGAAGACCACCTTGCCGAACTTGTCGGCTCCAGCCTCCGGAACCGCACCGAAGACCAGATAGAGCACCAGCGCAGCGAGCGCTGCGAAAACCGCCAGCATGACATAGCCGTTATAGGCCGAACCCTCCCGCTCAAGGCTAGGCTCCATCGCCTTGATCCTGTCCACCATTCTTCAATCCCCCCTCAGAAAATTACGATATCATTTTTATATCAGATCGCATCCGAGGTCAATCTGCGCTCAGTCTTCGACCGGATAGCTCTCGATCGGCCTCAGCACGCCGTAGCTCTCGCGGCGCGGCTCGCGCCCGAGCGGGGGGAAGGTGATCTCTGCCGGCGCGACCCCGGTATCGGGCAGCCGGTCGAGCAGGTCGCGGATCAAGGTCAGTCGCCCTCGCTTCTGATCGTTGAAATCGACCAGGGTCCAGGGGGCATGGTCGGTGTGAGTCGCCGCCAGCATTGCCTCGCGCGCATCGGTATAGGCGTCGTATTTCTCGCGTGCGGCGAGGTCGATCGGCGACAGCTTCCAGCGCTTCAGCGGGTCGTCGAGACGTTCGCGAAGCCGCTCCTCCTGGTGCTCCTGATCGGTGGTGAGCCAGTATTTGAACAGCGTTATGCCGTCATCGGTCAGAAGCTTCTCGAATTGGGGCGCCTGCTGCAGGAACAGGTCGACCTCGTCGCGACTGGCGAACCCCATTACCTGCTCGACTCCCGCGCGGTTATACCAGCTGCGATCGAACAGCACGATCTCGCCCGCGTGTGGAAGATGCGCGACATAGCGCTGGAAATACCATTGGGTTTTCTCCTCCTCGCTTGGCTTCGATAGCGCGGCAACGCGGCACTGGCGCGGATCGAGCCGATCGCGCACCGCCCGGATCGCGCCGCCCTTGCCCGCCGTGTCACGGCCTTCGAACAGGACCACGATTCGTGCGCCGGTCGAGCGCGCCCAGCGCGCCATCGCCACCAGTTCCTCGGTCAGCGGCTCGAGCGCCTCGCGATATTCCCTGCCCTTCATGCCCTCCCGCGCCTCCTTCGCATCGCATCCCTGGTCGATTTGTCCTTGCCCGCAGGCGATGGTAGTATCAGATGATACATCATGGCTACACTTGCACAGACCGAAACCGACTTCACCAAGCTGCCCGATCTGCCGGACGACGTGTTCACCGCGCCGCTCGCCAAGCCCGAACATGTCGGGGATGACTGGCTCGAACCGGCGCAGACCGACTATACATCCGAAGATCACGCGATCTGGAACGACCTGTTCGCGCGGCAGATGGACGTTCTGCCCGGCCGCGCGGCCAGCGCCTTCATGGCCGGGCTCGAAAAGCTCGACCTTGCCCGCGGCGGAATTCCCGAATTCGGCCAGCTGTCCGAGGAGCTCGGCGCGCTGACCGGCTGGAGCGTCGTGCCGGTGCCGATGCTGATCCCCGATCACGTGTTCTTCTGGCACCTCGCCAATCGCCGCTTCCCGGCGGGCAATTTCATCCGCACGCGAGAAACCTTCGATTACATCCAGGAGCCCGATGTCTTCCACGACGTGTTCGGGCACGTCCCGATGCTGACCGACCCGGTCTATGCCGATTACATGCAGGAATACGGCCGCGCCGGGTGGAAGGCGATGCGCTACAACCGCCTGAAGGCGCTGGGCGCGCTCTACTGGTACACGGTCGAGTTCGGTCTGATCGAGGAAGAGGCGGGTATCCGCGCCTATGGTGCGGGCATCCTGTCAGGCCCGACCGAGGCGAAATTCGCGGTCGAGGCCGAAAGCCCCAACCGGATCATGCTCAATGTCGACCGGGTGATGCGCACCGATTA
>JBFHIF010000203.1:0-3759 GCA_041596595.1 Erythrobacter sp.
ACCGCCTGCGAGAGGAGCGATCCGCGCGCCTCGAAAGCCGCATAGGGAACCCAGGCGGGCCAGCGCGCGCCGTCGAGAGGATAGGCGGCTCCGCTCGCCCCGGCGATGAACTGGACCATGCGTCCCGTGCGACCGAACCGCGCGCAGAAGAACGGGAGACCCCGTTCTCCGACCCGCTGAAGCGTCGTGAGCCTTTGTGCCAGCTGATCGAAACTCACCGCAAAGCGCCGCTGGAGTATCGGCAGGTCGTATTCGGTTCGCTCGCAGGCCCGCAGAAACCGGCGGTATGGCATCAACAGCGCTGCGGCGCAGTAATCGGTCACGTGATCGCGAAAGTGCTGCCGCGCATCGACAGATGCGAGCCGGGCTCCGGCCACAACCGTTTCGATTGCGTCGCGCTGCTCGAGAGCGGCCACCTGCCGCGCGATCTGGAATCGCCGCGCGGCTCCCGGCAGCATCTCGTTGATCTGGAGCTGGCGCGCATGCAGGTCGAGGCGCTGCACAAGGCCCGGCATCACGTCGGCCGGCAGGACGCGCACCGACAGCTGGTGTTTTTCGCGCAGGCGGTCGGATAGCGCGCTGCCGGTTTCGCCGCGCGAAAGGCGCAATTCGTCAGCCAGATCCTCGGCCGCATGATCAAGATCGGCGAAATGGTTTTGCCAGCGTTCGATCGCGCGCCGCGCTTCGTCCGCTGGATCATCGCCGCTTCGGTCAGAGGTGCCGGCCTCGTCATAGAGCTTGGCAAAGGCTGCGGCCGCCTGAGGCGCGGCGGCGAGGAATTCCTGCACCTCTTCGCGATCGATACCCAGATCGGCAAAACGCTTGTCCGCCATGCGACGCGCCAATCCGTCCAGACCGCCGATGGCTTCGTCCTCGCGCAAAGTGCGCGGATCGAAATCATATTGTTCGATCACCTGGACGAGCACCCTTGCCGAAAGCGGCCGCTGGTTGCGCTCGATCAGGTTAAGATAGCTCGGGCTGATACCAAGAGAGGCCGCCATCGCTGCCTGTGTCAGGCCTTCGCGCTTGCGCAGACGGCGCAATGCCGGGCCTGCCAGGAGGGTGTTCTGAACCATAGAACGCGCTGTAAATTAATTTACATCATTACACAAGTTCTGGCGCATTTCGCCCGATACAGACACGATTGTCTGTAACTTTCGCTGACATTATCCGCTCGCGATGCGTAGGCATGACACATATCCCCTCCCTAGTCGAAGGAATGAACGTGACCTACTCGAATACCATCGCGCAAATGCAAGCCACCATCTCTGCCAATGGCGCCGCCTGGAGTGCGATTGACCCTGAATCCGCGGCGCGCATGGCGGTGCAGAACCGCTTTCCAACGGGCCTCGACATCGCTCGCTACACCGCGAAGATCATGCGCGAGGACATGGAGGCCTATGATGCCGACCCCTCGGCCTACACGCAGTCGCTCGGCTGCTGGCACGGGTTCATCGCGCAGCAGAAGATGATTTCGATCAAGAAGCATTTCGGCAGCACGAAGCGGCGGTATCTCTACCTCTCCGGCTGGATGATCGCCGCGCTTCGCAGCGAATTCGGGCCTCTGCCCGACCAGTCGATGCACGAGAAGACCAGCGTTCCTGCCCTGATCGAGGAGATCTACACCTTCCTCAAGCAGGCCGATGCTCGCGAACTGGGAATGATGTTCCGCGAACTCGACGACGCCAAGGCAAAGGGCGATGCGATCAACACCCATCGCCTGCTCCGCGAGATCGACGAACATCAGACCCATGTTGTCCCGATCATCGCGGATATCGATGCCGGTTTCGGCAATGCCGAGGCCACCTATCTGCTTGCCAGGAAAATGATCGAGGCCGGGGCCTGCGCGATCCAGATCGAAAATCAGGTCTCCGACGAAAAGCAGTGCGGCCACCAGGATGGAAAGGTGACCGTTCCGCACGAGGATTTCCTTCAGAAGATCCGCGCGATCCGCCATGCTTTCCTCGAACTGGGTATCGAGGACGGGATCATCGTCGCCCGCACCGACTCGCTGGGCGCCGGCCTGACCAAGCAGATCGCCTATTCGAGCGAAGCCGGAGATCTGGGCGACCAGTATAACAGCTTCCTCGATGCCGAGGAGGTCGATCCGGCCGAGATCACGAACGGCCAGGTGTTCATCAGCCGCGACGGTAAGCTGCTGGCGCCCAAGCGCCTGCCGAGCAATCTTTACCAGTTCCGTGCAGGAACCGGCGAGGATCGCGTCGTGCTCGACTGCATCACCTCGCTGCAGAACGGTGCCGACCTGTTGTGGATCGAGACGGAAAAGCCGCATGTCGATCAGATCGCCGGGATGGTTGACCGGATCCGCGAGGTCATCCCCAATGCCAAGCTGGTCTACAACAATTCGCCCAGCTTCAACTGGACGCTCAATTTTCGCCAGCAGGTTTACGATGCCTGGATTGAGGCTGGAAAGGATGTCTCGGCCTATGACCGCGACAAGCTCATGAGTGTCGATTACGACGGCACCGATCTTGCTGCAGAAGCCGACGAGCGGATCCGCACCTTCCAGTCCGATGCGGCGAGGCGCGCCGGGATCTTCCACCACCTGATCACGTTGCCGACCTATCACACGGCCGCGCTCAGCACCGACAATCTGGCGCGCGAATATTTCGGCGACCAGGCGATGCTGGGCTACGTCAAGAACGTCCAGAGAGAGGAAATCCGCCAGGGCATCGCCTGCGTCAAGCACCAGAACATGGCCGGTTCCGACATCGGCGATGATCACAAGGGCTACTTTGCCGGCGAAGCGGCTCTCAAGGCCGGAGGCAAGGATAACACGATGAACCAGTTCGAGGCTGCCTGATGCGGACAGGCTTGCAACCGCCTGACCAGGTCAAGAGTTACAGCAATCAGGCCGATAACGGCCGGATCGGAGAATCAAGATGAGCGACAAGATTACGACAACCGAACCATCGAGAGCCCGCGCGCTTCTTTCGACCGCGGACATGAAACTGCTCCGCCGCGCTCTGGAAAGCCATTCGCGCGCCACCGAGGATCGCGATGAGCTTGCCAAAATCAACGCGCTCCACCACCGACTCGGCACCTACGCGCCCGACGCCGAATAGGCGGACAACCCAACCCTTTCTCCTGGGGAGGAGAACATGGCCGTCGCGAGGGGTTTTACCCTTCGCGGCGGCCACTATCGTTCAGGCGCAATCGCCTAGCAAGGTTGTGCGGGTTCAGAGCCCATACCACAGGACCAGTAGCACCGAGAGGGTGGTCACCATCAGTGCGACAAGCGGTATCCCTGTACGCACGTAATCGGTGAATTCGTACTTACCCTCCGCCATGATGAGCATGTTCGTCTGGTAGGCGATCGGCGTCGCGTAGCACAGGTTGCAGCCGAACAGCACGGCGAGCACAAGCGGCTCTGCAGGCAATCCGAGCTGGGCAGCGATGCTGAAGGCAATCGGCGTCCCCACCGTTGCTGCGGTAGCGTTCGAGGCAAAATTGGTCAGCACGGTCACGAAAGCCATGATCGCGGCAAGCACCAGTGCGGGCGGGAGATAGCCGAGACCGAGCGACAGCCATTGTCCGAGCCACGCCGCCGCGCCGCTCTCGTCGATCACGCGTCCGATTGCGATACTCGCTGCGACCAATACGATGACCTGACCGGAAAGCGCCCTGCCCACCCTGTCGAACTTCCCGCAACCCGTCACGAACATCAGGATGGCGCCTGCCAGAGCCGAAATCGCGATCGGGAACAGGCCCACGGATGCAGTGACAACCGCAACCCCC
>JBFHIF010000204.1:0-3753 GCA_041596595.1 Erythrobacter sp.
CAGCTCTATTCCCGCATCGCCGAGGATATTTGACCAGCACCTACCTGATCGCGCTCGGGTCCAACCGCCGGCACAGCCTCTATGGCAGCCCCCGGCGGGTCGTCATCGCGGCGATGGAGGAACTGGCGGCGCTGGGCACCGTCCTAGCGCGGTCGCGGGTGCTGACCACCGATCCGCTGGGCGCGGCGCAGCGCCGCTTCGCCAACGCGGCGACCTTGCTCGAAAGCCAGTATGATCCGCCTTCGATGCTGGCCGGCCTCAAACGGCTCGAGCGCGAATATGGCCGCAGACGCGGGCGCCGCTGGGGGGACCGCGTGATCGATTGCGACATCGTGTTGTGGAGCGGCGGTGCGTGGCGATCTGCGGGGCTCGAAATACCCCACCGCGCCTACCGCGAGCGGCCCTTCGTGCTCGCGCCCGCAAGCGAGATCGCGCCTGCCTGGCGGGACCCGGAAACGGGCCTGAGCCTCGTGCAATCCACCGCACGCTTGACCCGCCCGCGCGCGCTCTCTAGGTGAGCGCTCCGACGCGCCGTTCAAACCGTTGGCGCGACCCCGTGGGGGCCCTTAGCTCAGTCGGTAGAGCAACTGACTTTTAATCAGTAGGTCGCTGGTTCGACCCCAGCAGGGCTCACCACCTTTTCGGGATTTCCCACCTGCCCGAATGTCACTCCCCGCCATTTTCACTGTCCGCTTCGCAGCGCCCCCTGTCCGTCCAGCGGAGCGCCGCCGCGCAGATATCGGGGGATAGTTAACCCTAAAGGCTGATCGCTTCTTGATGATTTTTTCTCAATGAGTTAGCCATCCGGCACGGGTTGTTGCGGGCAATTCGCGCGTAGCCCGGTAGGGGTACAGGGCGATTTCAGGGGGCATTTTGAGACGATCCCATAAGGCGGGCGGCCTGGCATTTGTGCTAGGTTCGCTGAGTGCGGGTGCGCACGATTCAGTTGCGGCGCAGCAGATCGCGCCCACGCGCGAGGAATTGAGCGGGGTTGCGCCGGTGCTCGCGCCCGAGCGTCCGCGTCTCAAGATCGAAGGCGGGATCGAGAGATCGCCCTGCGCGCTCGCCGATCCGCGCTATGCCGATGTCACCGTTACCGTTCGCGAAGTCGAATTCCGCGGCCTCAAGGGCGCGACCCTCGCCGAGCTCGACCCCGCCTGGCGAGCCTTCGAAGGCGAGGAGCAGCCGATCGCGGTGCTGTGCGAGATCCGTGACGCCGCCGCCACGATCCTGCGCAACAAGGGCTATCTCGCCGCCACTCTGGTCCCGACCCAGCGGATCGAGAACGGCAAGGTTACCTTCGAAGTTCTTTATGGCCGGATCAGCGCGATCCGAGCGCGCGGCGAAACCCGCGGTGCCGAAGCCAAGCTGCGCCAGTATCTCGGCCGGCTTGCCGAAAACGAGATCTTCGACCGCAACGAAGCCGAGCGTTACCTCCTGCTCGCGCGCGATCTGCCCGGTTACAACGTCAATCTCACGCTCCGACCCGGCGGCTCCGCCCCCGGCGACCTGATCGGCGATGTCACGGTCCGGCGCGACCGGATGGCGCTCGATGTTGCGGTGCAGAATTACGGAGCACAATCCGCCGGCCCCGTCGGCGGTCAGGTGGCGGCGCGCTTCTTCGGGCTCACCGGGATGGGCGACGTCACCACTTTGTCTTATTTCGCGAGCAGCGATTTCGAGGAACAGCATGTCATCCAGGCCGCGCACGAATTTCGTCCCGGCAGCGATGGGCTGGTGGTGTCGGGGCAGGCGACCTATGCCTGGACCGCGCCCGATCTCGGGATCGCGGCGGCGGCGGGCGTGCCGGTCGCCGAACTCAAGGCGGAAACCCTGTTCGCCAATATCTCGGCGAGCTTTCCGGTCCGGCGTACCCAGGCCGAGAACCTCTATGTCAGCGCCGGTTTCGACTATGTCGATCAGGATGTCGATTTCATCGCTCCGCTTTCGCGCGATCGGATCCGGGTCGGCTGGCTGAGGCTCGATTACGATACGATCGACGTTGCCCGGCGCGCTCCCCGTTATCAGCTTTCGGGGTCACTGGAGTTCCGCCAGGGGCTCGATATTTTTGGGGCTTCCGGGGTGTGTCTCGGCCCGACTTGCCCGCCCGACACCGTCAATCCCGGTCGCATCGACGGCGAGCCGACCAGTTCGATCATTCGCGCCAGCGGTGTCGCCGAGTTCTCGCTCAGCAAGCTGGTCGCGCTCACCTTCAAGCCGCGCGCGCAGATGGCGCTTGGAAGCAAGGGATTGTTCGGCTTCGAGGAATTCGCGGCGGGTAATTTCACCGTGGGTCGCGGCTATGCGCCGGGGACGATCATCGGTGACGATGGGCTTGCGCTGGCAACCGAACTGCGCACCGCGTCCATGCCGGTGAAAGGGATCAAGACCCTCTCGGTCCAGCCCTATGCCTTCTTCGATCTCGCGCGGGTGTGGAACAAGGCGCCCGACATCGACGACACACTTTATTCAACCGGCGCTGGTACGCGTGCTTCATTCGGCGGGCGTTACGCGCTCGACGCGATGGTCGCTGTGCCGCTCACGCGCGCCGGCCTTCAGACAGAGCGCGGCGATGTCCGCGTGCTGTTTACCTTGAGCGCAAGCTTCTGATTTTCGGGGATCCAACGTGGCCAATAGATTTCTTCGCGACCTGACCCAGTGTTCCGCGATCGCGATCGCGACCGGGTTGGTGCTTTCGGGCGGCAAGGCTCAGGCCCAATCCTTCGCGGCCACCGGAACCGTTGCCGAAGGGGCGGCCACGATCACCACCGGCGTCGGCACGACTGACATTACCGTGCAGACGCCGAGCGCGGTGATCGACTGGGCGCCCGATGATGTGAACGGCGTTGGCGACATCCTGTTTCAGCCCGCCGGGACCACCGCGACTTTCACCAATGGCATGGGGATCACCAATTTCGCGGTTCTCAACCGGATCCTGCCCACCGATATCACCCGCCGTATCGTGTTCGATGGCAATGTCGTCTCTCGGATCCAGAACGCGATGGGCACGCAGACGGGTGGCACCGTCTTCTTCTATACGCCGGGCGGGATCGTCATCGGGGCCAACGCGACCTTCGATGTCGGCAATCTCGGCCTCACCACCGCGGCACCGCTGACCGATGGCAACGGCAATTTCATCGTCAACAACCAGGTGCGGTTCCAGCAATCGCAGGGTACGGCCAGCATTTCGATTGATCCCGGCGCGCGGATCAACGCGCTGGCCGAAGGGAGCTATGTCGCGCTGTTCGCCCCGCGCATCACGCAAGCCGGCGACATTTACGTCAACGGACAGGCTGCCATGGTCGGGGCCGAGGCGGGGACGATCACCTTCAGTCCCGACGGCCTGTTCGACATCGAGGTCGAGATCGGTTCGGATGCGGGCGTCCCGATCGAGCATTACGGCAGCACCGGTGGCCCCGCCAGCAGCGGCGCGGGCGACAATCATCGCATCTACCTCGTCTCGGTCGCCAAGAACAATGCGGCTACCCTTGCCATTCGCGGCGGCAGCAAGCTGGGTTTCGACATTGCCCAGTCGGCCAGCATGGATGGCGAGGCGATCGTCCTGTCAGCCGGATACAGCATTACCGTGGGCGATATCGGCCCAGAGGCGATCGGTGCCGGGATCGGCGAGAACTCGATCGCGATAGACGATTTCGATTACGGCTTCGGACCGGGGCTCGAGTTCACCTCGGACGTGCTCGGCGCCGCGATTCATCAAGCCAATCTCAATGTCGGCACTGACACGCTGTTCCG
>JBFHIF010000205.1:0-3752 GCA_041596595.1 Erythrobacter sp.
CGGCTTGCGCTCGAGGCGGGATCGCCGGTGCTCTGGATAGACCCTTCGCGGCCTGCCGAATGGGAAATCCTGCTCACTCCCGAGGCGCTGGCGAGCGCGGGTGAGGGACGCCATGGCGGGTCGCGCGAAAACGATGCGCTCGAGCAGATCGTCGAACAGGCAATCGGGCTCGCCCAACCGCATGTCCCTGGTCGGTATTCCGGCACGCGGGCTCTCGCGCCAGGCGCTTGGACAACGCGCAGTTCCTTCGCGAGCCACGCCTTCCGCCGGGTCGAGGCCTTGTTCGGCGACACCGGCTGGCGCCGGCGCCTGCGCTCCCTGCGCCAGACATACGAAGATCCGGGAGAGATCGAGCAGGGCAGCGGAAAGCCGATCCTCGATCTCATCGCGGCGCTCCCGGAGGGCGATCCGCAATTGCCCAGCAGGATCGGAAATGCGGTCCTGCGGCGGTTCGCATGGAGCGACGGGATCTCGGCCCATCTATCGGATCGCTACCGTTCGGGAATGGTTGTGAATTTCCTCCTCGGCGCGGCAGCGATCATTGTCGGCACACTCTACCTGCCACTGGTCGAGCCGGACCAGAAATGGATCTTTGCCGGGATTGAACTGCTGCTGCTGCTGGCGATCATCATCAACACCGTCGCCGGTCAGCGCGCACGGCTGCACGACCGCTGGTTCCAGACCCGCCGTGCGGCGGAATATTTGCGCCACAGCCCGTTCCTCCTCGCGCTCGGCGTCATGCGTCCCGCCGGGGCGTGGCCGAGCGGGGTCAAGAGCTGGTGGCCCGAATGGTATGCGCGCCACGCGCTGCGCGAGGTCGGCCTGCCGGTGGCGCGCGTCGAGAAGACCTATCTGCGGAGCGCGCTGTTGGCGCTGCGTGATCAGCATATCGCGCCGCAAAGCGCCTATCACCGCGCCAAGGCTGCGCGGCTCCACCGGGTCGACCACGGGATCGACCGGCTGGCGGAAGCCTTGTTCGTTCTCGCGGTCACTTTCGTGACGATCTACCTCGCGCTGTTCGCCGGATCGCAAATGGGGTGGATCGATGACGAGACGGTCGGCAAGTCATCGAAATGGTTTACCGTTGCGGCGGTCGCATTCCCCACGCTCGGAGGTGCGCTCGCCGCGATCCGCTATTTCGGCGATTTCGACCGGTTCGCAGAAATTTCGCAAATCGCCCATGCCCGGCTCGATGCTGTGGCCGCGCGCATCGACCTGCTGCTGGGCGCCCCGGCCGAGCGATTCAGCTATCGCCAGGTCGCCGATCTGGCCCATGCCACCGACGAGATCGTGGTTGGTGAGATCCAGAACTGGCAGGCGGTGTTCAGCGGCAAGAAAACCACCATTCCGGCCTAGGAGATCGCGGCGATGCTGACGGCCTTTTTCATCTCGTTCCTGCTCGTTTCGGCGACCATCGCGATCCATTACGAGGCCTTGAGACAAACCTCGCTGCGGCTCGGAGAATTGCCGATCTATCCGCGCGCGCGGATCATCGTGGTGATCGCCATCGCGATGATTTCGCATTGCCTCCACGCGCTGCTCTATGCCTTCGCCTACATGGCTTTGGCGAGCGTCGGCGGATACGGCGATATTGGCGGGGCGGGGTCGATCACGATGGCGGATGCGTTCTATTTCTCGATCACCTCCTACACCACGCTGGGGATCGGCGATCTCTATCCGCATGGCGAGTTGCGGATCATATCGGGGATCGAGGCGCTCAACGGGCTTGTGATGGTCGGCTGGACCGCGTCCTACACCTATCTCGCGATGGAGCGTTACTGGCACGTGGCTGTTTCCGACGACGAAATGGGCGATGAGGTGCCGGACCCAACCAAAAGCGATTGACTTGTGGCGGACCTCGCTCAAAAGAACGCGCCGATGCGGGTGTAGCTCAATGGTAGAGCAGAAGCTTCCCAAGCTTAAGACGAGGGTTCGATTCCCTTCACCCGCTCCATCCCCCTGATCGGGCGCACACCGGGGCAAGTTCTCAGAAGTTCAGGCCTGCCCTAACGTTGACCTCGGGATCCTTGTCGGCCGTTTGCTCTCCGGTCCCGCCGAGCGGGAACCCGCCCTCGACTTCGAAATCAAATCGACCGAGGCGTGCGCGAAGGCCAGGACCGGCAGAAAACAGCGAGCCTTCGCTGCTCGCAGAAGCAATGTCCCAGACCTCGCCCGCCTCGGCAAAGGCATAGACCTGGAGATAGTCGAACGGCGTGGCATCGCGCGGCACCGTGTAGCGCAGTTCGGCATGGGCATGGATACCGCTATCGCCTGCCACCTCGCGGAAATCGTAACCACGCAGGCGATAGGCACCGCCAAGCGCGAATTCCTCGCTCGAGAGAAGCGGGCGGTCGGCCAGCTGGCCGCGAACCGCGACATAGGCGGCGATATCGTCGACGATCGGGATATTCGCATCGGCCCAGAAGTGTAGCGCCGAGAATACCCCGTCGCCGTCGCTGCGGGAGGCCAGCGGGTCGCCGACCCGCGTTGCCCCGAGCAGATCGAGCCCGCGAACATAGCTGAGCCGCGCCCGAACCCGGCTATCGCCAGGATTGACCTGTGCGAACACGCCCAGCGAGGCGGTCACCAGCGTATCGTCGCGCAGCATCGCGCCGAGGTCTTCCTGCCGGATCCGCATCGCAGCGATATCGGTCTCGAGATCGACCAGAACGTCTTCGCGGCGAATGAGAGGCTGGCTGGCCGCCATTTCCAGCCGGATCGAGTTACCCGCGATTTCGGATCCGTCGAACTGGCCGCCCGGAACCGAATCGCCGAATGACATCGAAACCCGACCGCGCAAGCCACCCGGCGCGACCTGCGCGTCGTAGAAGCCGGAGAAATACTGGAATTCTTTGGGGTCGAGCGGGTTGGTCCGCACCGCCAGCTCGATCTCGTCGCTGGCGTCGAACACCGCCCGGCCGCGATAGGCGGCCCGGGCGCGGATCGGTCCATAGGTATCGCTGCCGTAATTGTCGGCCTCGATGCGGACGTAATCCTCGCGCTCGGCTAGTCTTACCACCAGCACCGATTGATCGCCTTCGTCCTCGAGCCTGGCTCCGCGATAGCGCACGGCGGGCAGATCCCTGACGAGGCCGATCTGGTGTTCGACGTCGCTGGTCGAGGCGGGGCCGCCGACCAGCTTGCCGAGCAATTCGAGCGCGCGGGCGTTCTGATATCCGTCGATCCGCACCGCGTCGATCCGCCCTTCGTCGACCTGGACCTCGATGATTCCGCCGACCTGGCCGTTATTGACAAGCGTGCTTCGCGCGTAGGGATAGCCGCGCTTCTTCGCCAGTTCGGCGATCTCGCCGGTCAGACGCGCGAGCGTTGCCTCGGCCAGGGGCTTTCCGAAATAGCTTTCGGCAACCGGGTGGAAGATCGAGCTGTCGATCCGCGTGGTGCCGGTGACTAGCACTGCGCCGATATGGCGTTGTGCCTGCGCGTCAAGCGCTGCGCGCTGGATAGCGACTGCTTCGCTGGGCGCGGTCGTGCTGGATGGCAGCGGGGCGGCCGAAGCAAAGGCCTTTGCGGTCTCGGGTTGCGCCAGCGTGACGACGAGCACGGCATCGGCACCGGTCCCCTCGAGCCTTGCGCCGAGTATCTTGCGGCCGGGCAACTGGCCGACCTCGGACAATCGCTGTTCGACCTCGCGCCCGAAAGCCGGGCTACCGGAAAGCGGTGTTAGCAGCGTTGCCGCCTGCCAGTCTTGTGCGCCTTCGATCCGGACATCCGAAATCCAGCCCTCGTCGAGA
>JBFHIF010000206.1:0-3746 GCA_041596595.1 Erythrobacter sp.
ATGTCGAACAGGAAATCCTGCCCTTCCTTCAGCCCTGCACGGATAGCGCCTTTGGGCGTGCCGTAACGATAGCCGAAGACATGCGCCCATTCGTAGAATTCGTCCTCTTCAACCATCCGGTCGAATTCGTCATCGGACACAAAGTGGTAATGCACCCCGTCTTCTTCGCCAGGCCGAGGCGGACGAGTGGTGGCCGAGACCGAGAGCCGGATGTCGGGATCACGTTCGAGCAGCATCCGCGACAGGGTCGTCTTGCCCGCGCCCGAAGGCGAGGACAGGATAAACAGCAGGCCGCGCCGTGCGAGCTTGTCGGTGGATTGGAAATCGCCCATGCGCCGTTCGTTGCACGAAAGCGCCATGACAAATCAAGGGCGCGCGCGTCTTATGGCCGGAAATCCGTTCAGGATCGGAGCTTGCGTCGCAAACGCCGTCGCGGGCTTTTCTCCTTGGCCTTGCCACGGTCGTAAAGCGTCTTGAGCGCGATGCTGCCGGCGACCACGCCCAGCCCGATAGGGGACTTCACCGCGAGCCGGCTTGCTCCATAAAGCGCGAGCGAGGACAGGAGCGACTTGGAATCGACCAGCTTTTCTGCCTCGACCCGGTCACCGGTGCTCTGTTCCACCACCCGGTGTTCGAGCTTTCTTCGCAGCATCATGCCCACGCCGCGGGTGAGAACATCGACAATCAGAATGTTGGTGGCCGGGTTTGGGCTCGGTGCGATCAGCGAAGTGCGGGTGGTTCGCCCAGGACTTCCCTTGGCAAGTGTCTCGGCGAACTGGTCTTTTTCGATTTTCGTGTTCGTTTTGCTCATCACACCTGTCCAACGCTCAAAAGCGCGAATCGGTCCGAACAGGAAGAGCGGGGGCCTATTTCTTGCGCCCGAAATCGACCGTCACGACGTTCGAACCATCGCCATCGCCATTTTCGTCCGGTCCCCCATCGGAGCCGTCATTCTCGGCGTCCTCGTGCGTTTCAGGTGCCATGTCGGAAACAGTTGCCTGAAACTGGAGCCCGAAATCCACCGCTGGATCGACGAATGCGGTAATCGCTGCGAAAGGAACTTCGAGCTTTGCGGGGATCTGGTTGAAGGACAGCCCGACCGAAAAGCCGTCTTCGCGCGCCTCGAGATCCCAGAACTTGTTCTGCAGCACGATCGTCATCTCGTCGGGGAAGCGTTCGCGCAGGTGCGGCGGGATCGAGACCCCCGGAGCACCGGTCTTGAAGGTGATGTAGAAATGGTGGTTGCCCGGCAGCTCGCCGCCGCCGCTCTCGATTTCGCCGAGCACGCGGCCGACCACGGCGCGCAGCGCTTCCTGGACGATCTCGTCATAGGGGATCAGGCTGTCGGGCGTGTCTTCGCTCATGGCTGCAACTGGTGGAGCGACTAGGCGCTCCGGTCAAGCCTGATGGTGAGGCGAAATGCGTAAAATCGACGGTTGTCGTTGGCTGCGTGACTGCCCAGCCATCTTGCCTTGGCCGCTCGTGGCCCTATAGCCGAAACCGATGTCCAGCCCACTCGAAACCAGCCGCCGCATCGGCGAGATCAACCGCAATACCGCCGAGACGAGGATCGCGATCCGCGTCGATCTCGACGGCAGTGGCACCTACGATGTCTCAACCGGGATCGGATTTCTCGATCACATGGTCGAGCAATTTTCCAAGCATTCGCTGATCGACGTGACGATGAAGGTCGAGGGCGATCTCCATGTCGACCAGCACCACACCACCGAAGACAGCGCGATCGCGCTCGGCCAGGCGATTGCAGAAGCGCTTGGCGACAAGGCGGGGATCGGTCGCTACGGCCATGCCTATTCGCCGATGGACGAGACCTTGGCCCGCGTCGCGCTGGACATTTCAGGGCGGCCCTACCTCGTATGGAACGCGGGCTTCACGCAGGAAAAGCTGGGCGAATGGGACACCGAGCTGATCGAGCACTGGTTCCAGTCGGTCGCGCAGGCAGCGGGGATTACGCTCCATGTCGAGCTGATCTACGGCAGCAACAATCACCACATCTGCGAAAGCATCTACAAGGGCTTTGCGCGCGCGATGCGGGTCGCGGTTGAACGCGATCCGCGCAAGGGCGGGGCGATTCCGAGCACCAAGGGTCAACTCGGTGGCTGAGGTCGTCGCGCTGGTCGATTACGGCGCGGGCAATCTGCAATCCGTGCGAAATGCACTGCAAGCGGTCGGGGCCGATGTCTCGGTGACTTCAGAGCCAAACGTGGTGCGCGCGGCCGACCGGATCGTGCTCCCCGGAGTCGGGTCCTTCCGCTCCTGCGCCCGCGGCTTGAAAGCAGTGCCGGGGATGGTCGAGGCGCTGACTGAGCGTGTCGAGATGGGCGGCGCACCGTTCCTCGGGATCTGCGTAGGGATGCAATTGCTCGCCACGCGCGGGCGCGAACACGGCACCACTCTGGGGCTGGGCTGGATCGGCGGAGAGGTCCGCCTGATCGAACCCGCCGACCCGCAGATCAAGGTCCCGCATATGGGCTGGAACGACGTCGCGGTTCTGCCGCATGCAAGACGTAACCCGGTGATCGAGCAGGGCGAGGCCTATTTTCTTCACTCCTACCATTTCGTCGCCGATGATCCACACCACGTCGCAGCGATGACCGATCACGGCCAGGGCCTTGTCGCCGCAGTCATGCGCGGCAATATCGCCGGGGTGCAGTTCCACCCTGAAAAGAGCCAGGCCTACGGGCTTGCCACGCTGGCGCGGTTCCTGGAGTGGAAGCCATGATCGTTTTTCCCGCTATCGATCTCAAGAACGGCGAAGTCGTGCGGCTGGCCGAAGGGGACATGGATCAGGCCACTACCTATGGCGACGATCCGGCGGCGCAGGCACTGATCTTCGCCGAGGCCGGGGCCGAACACGTCCATGTCGTCGATCTCGACGGAAGTTTTGCTGGCGAGGCACGCAACGCCGAGGCGGTCGAGCGAATTGTCGAGGCGTTCCCCGGCTATGTTCAGCTTGGCGGCGGCATCCGCGATGCGGCCACGGTCGAACGCTGGTTCAACCTCGGCGTAGCCCGGATCGTTATGGGATCGGCGGCACTCAAGAACCCCGAATTCGTGCGCGAAATGGCGCGCGAGTGGGAAGGTGGGATCGTCGTCGCAGTCGATGCAAAGGACGGGATGGTCGCGACCGAAGGCTGGGCCGAAGTATCCGACGTGCCGGTCGTCGATCTTGCGCGGCGCTTCGAGGATGCCGGCGTTGCCGCGCTGCTGTTTACCGATATCGGTCGTGACGGCTTGCTCAAGGGCGTCAATATCGACGCAACCGTGGAATTGGCGCAGCGCGTCGATATCCCCGTCATCGCCAGCGGCGGGGTGAAGGGGCTCGACGACATCCACATCCTCGCCATGCACGCGCATGAAGGGATCGAGGGGGTGATCACGGGTCGGGCCATCTACGAAGGGCGGCTCGACCTCGCCGCTGCGATCCAGATGGGTTCCAGGCAATGACGGTCCGCGTCCGGGTCATCCCATGCCTCGACGTTGCCGATGGCCGCGTGGTGAAAGGCGTGAACTTCGTCGATCTGAAAGATGCAGGCGATCCTGTCGAACAGGCGCGCGCCTATGATGCAGCCGGCGCCGACGAGCTGTGCTTTCTCGACATTTCCGCCAGCCACGAAGGGCGCGGAACGCTGCTCGACATGGTGCGGCGCACGGCGGAGGTGTGCTTCATGCCGCTGACCGTCGGCGGCGGGGTACGCTCGCCCGAGGATGCGCGCGCGCTGTTGCTG
>JBFHIF010000207.1:0-3746 GCA_041596595.1 Erythrobacter sp.
ACTGTTAGAAGCGGGGTCGGTGTCGCGCGAACAAGGCGGGGATGCCGAAAGCGAAGTAGCCGATGCAAGGCAAGACGAGCTGACCGCAGACCAACTGATGGCGCAAGGCGATGGCGAACGCGATGCGCCGCTCGACATCGATACCGCCTCGCTCGATAGGGATCACGATACCGGAGACGGCGCCATCGGAGCCGGCGGCCATGTCGAGGCGGATTGGGGTGCAGCCGGCGGCTCGCCTGCGCCCGGAGAAGAGGGCGACTGGGATTACGATTCGGTTCGCGCTGCTCAGACTACGCTAGTCGATCATCTGGAGGGTCAGGTCGGCGCGGTGGCGACCAACGATCGCGAGGCATTCGTCGCACGCCAGATTATCGGATTGCTCGACGATGCCGGATATCTCGCGACGGACCTGCGCGAAATCGCCCGCAACCTTTCGGTGACGCTGGACGATGTCGAAGACGCTCTCACGGTCGTGCAAATGCTCGATCCCAGCGGAGTGGGTGCCCGTGACCTTGCCGAATGTCTCGCCATCCAGGCACGGGAAGCGGACCGCTACGATCCGTGCATGCAGGCACTGATCGCCAATCTCGATTGCGTGGCCCGCGGCGAAGTCGCCCGCTTGAAGCGTATTTGCAATGTCGACGACGAGGATTTTGCCGATATGCTTCGCGAACTGCGGAGCTACGACCCGCGTCCCGGTCTTGCCTTCGCGCCAGCCAGCGACACCACGATCGTTCCCGACATCTTGCTGACCGCCAACGCTCGCGGGGGGTGGGATATTGCGCTCAACGAGGACACGCTCCCGCGCCTCGTCGTGAACCGCGCCTATTACATTGAACTGAGTGCCGGACTGCCCGACCAGCAGACGCAGGGCTGGCTCAAGGAAAAGCTCGCCGACGCGCACTGGCTGATCCGCGCCCTCGACCAGCGGCAGAAAACCATCCTCAAGACCGCTGCGGAGATCGTCCGGCAACAGGACGGGTTCTTCCGCCGCGGTGTATCGGAATTGCGTCCGCTGACCTTGCGAGAGATCGCCGAGAAGATCGAGATGCATGAGAGCACGGTCAGCCGGGTGACGAGCAACAAGTATCTCTCATGCGACCGCGGCACTTTCGAACTCAAGTATTTCTTCTCCAGCGGCGTCGGGTCCAGCGATGGCGAAGGCGCTTCGTCCGAAGCGATCAAGGCGCGGATCAAGGCGCTTACCGACGCTGAGAACCGCAGCAAGGTGCTGTCCGACCAGAAGCTCGTCGATCTGCTCAAAGCCGAAGGCTTCGATCTCGCTCGGCGCACCGTAGCCAAATATCGCGAGGCGATCGGGATCGGTTCGAGCGCGCAACGGCGGCGGGCGAAAAAGCTCCAAAGCCTGTAACCTGCGGGGTTCTGCTCCACCTCCGGACGAAAATTGCGTCTGTTGCATAAAAGACTCGCAAACATTCGCACGAAGCTTTTACGCGACGTTAACCTTTTCCGTTCAGACATTGCGTGGTTAATACATGGCAACACCTCTTAGCGAGGAGTTACCGAGGACCCCTCGCCAAAGGGCGGGGAGCCGGTTTCTGGGGCAACGTAGGGGACCAGATATGCGAGTGCTGTTGATTGAGGACGAGCCGACAACGGCCAAGGCCATCGAGCTCATGCTCACCACCGAGGGATTCAATGTCTATTCGACCGACCTGGGCGAAGAGGGCCTCGATCTGGGCAAGCTGTATGATTACGACATCATCCTGCTCGACCTGAACCTGCCGGATATGCATGGCTATGACGTTCTGAAGAAACTTCGGGTCGCCAAGGTCCAGACACCGGTGCTGATCCTTTCGGGTATCGCAGAAATGGACAGCAAGATCCGCTCGTTCGGCTTCGGCGCCGACGATTACGTGACCAAGCCGTTCCACCGTGAGGAACTGGTCGCGCGCATTCATGCCGTGGTTCGGCGTTCGAAGGGCCACAGCCAGTCGGTCATCCGCACCGGCAAGCTGGCGGTCAACCTCGATGCCAAGACCGTCGAGGTCGACGGGGCACGGGTCCACCTGACCGGCAAGGAATACGCGATGCTCGAGCTGCTCAGCTTGCGCAAGGGCACTACGCTGACCAAGGAAATGTTCCTCAACCACCTGTATGGCGGGATGGACGAACCCGAACTCAAGATCATCGACGTCTTCATCTGCAAGCTGCGCAAGAAGCTCAGCCACGCATGCGGCGGCGAGAACTATATCGAGACCGTGTGGGGCCGCGGCTACGTGCTGCGCGACCCGGACGCCGAGGCCGAAGCCGCCTGAGGCTTGCACTCCAAGGACAACCATTGAAGCCCGGAGCGTCATCGCTCCGGGCTTTTACTTTTCCAGCGCGAAGAAAAGATTGGATATTGCACCACAGCAAATCCGGGTAAGGGGCAGCGTTCCTTTTGAAAGTATCGCCCGATGGAATTTTTCGGTGTTTCTCTCGTCGATCTGCTTCCTTTCATCCTCATCGGGTTCGCCGCCCAACTGGTCGATGGCGCGCTGGGAATGGCTTTCGGGGTCATAACCAACACCTTGTTGGTCGGGGTCGTAGGGGTTCCTCCTGCCCAGGCATCGCAGCGCGTCCACGTGGTCGAATGCTTCACCACTGCCGTATCCGGCCTCAGCCATCTGATAAGCGGCAATATCGACAAGGCTCTGTTCTTCCGCCTGCTGATCCCCGGCCTGGTCGGCGGGGTCACCGGCGCCTATTTGCTCACGTCGGTCGATGCCGCGGCGGCCAAGCCCTTCGTTCTGGGCTATCTCGCGATCATCGGGGTCTATCTGCTGGCGCGCGGGCTGTTCTATCCGCCCAAGTTCAAGGTCGCTAAGCGCGTCGCCCCGCTCGGATTGCTGGGAGGGTTTCTCGATGCTGCAGGCGGCGGCGGTTGGGGGCCCGTTGTGACCTCCAACCTGCTGCTCCAGGGCGCCGAACCGCGCAAGGTCGTGGGCACGGTCAATTCGGTCGAGTTTTTCCTCACGATCGCGATCTCGGCGACGTTCATCTTCCAGCTGGGGATCGCGGATCTGGTCGGTGCAACGCTCGGGCTTCTGCTCGGCGGGATCGTCGCTGCGCCTTTCGGTGCGGTCGCGGCCAAGCGGTTTTCCCCCAAGTTGATGCTGATCCTGGTCGGGGTCGTGCTGATGGTGACCAGCCTCTACGGAATATGGACGGCTCTGTCCTAGATCGCTAGGCGCACCTCCCATGAGTGCGTTCAAAGAAGGCGACCCCACCACCCTCAGCCGGCTTTATGGCCGTAGCGTCGGAAAGCCGCTGCGCGCGAGGCAGCAGAAACTGGTCGACGAATTGCTGCCGAAGATTGCGGTGCCGCAGGAAGGGCCGGTGACAGCGCAGGCCCTGTTCGGGGAGGACTGTCCGCTGCATTTCGAAATCGGGTTCGGCGGAGGCGAGCACCTTGCCCACCGCGCCGATCTGCTTCCCAATCACGGGATCATCGGGGCAGAGCCGTTTCTCAATGGAGTGGCGCAGGCGCTTACCCATGTCGAGGAGCAGCGGCTCGCCAATGTCCGCCTCCATCACGGCGATGCAATCGAGGTGCTGAGGCGCGTGCCCGACGGCGCGCTGACCATGCTTTACCTCCTGCATCCAGATCCCTGGCCGAAGAACAAGCACGCCAAGCGGCGCATGATGAATGACGGGCCGGTGGCGCTGTTCGCAGACAAGCTCAAGCCCGGAGGCGAATTTCGCTTCGGCACCGATCACCCTGTCTATCTGCGCCATGCCCT
>JBFHIF010000208.1:0-3745 GCA_041596595.1 Erythrobacter sp.
CATGCGCGATCACGGTCGTGACGACGACCGCGAAACTCAGGGCTGTGAGCACCTGGCCGTCATTGTAGCCGATATCCGCGAGCCGCAGCGCGAACAGGCCGGAAATGGCGACCAGAACGATCCCGCGCGGTGCGATCCAGGCCACGAACAGCCGCTCGTTCCAGGGAACCCGCGATCCCAGGAGGCTGATCAGGACGGTCAGCGGGCGGACGACGAACAGCAGCGCGATCAGGAACAGCACAAAGCGCAGACCCACCTCGGTGCGCGGGTCGAGATAGACAAGGTCGCTCCAGTCGAGGCTCGAGGCCAGCAGGATGAAGATGCCCGAAACCAGCAGGACCGCGACGTTTTCCTTGAACGGATGGATCGACCGGATCGAGGTAAAGCCGGTATTGGCAAGCGTCACGCCCATCACCGTGACCGCAACCAGGCCCGCTTCGTGCTCGATCTTGTTGGTCAGGACAAAGACCATGATCACGGTGGTGAAAAGCACCGGCACCTTGAGATATTCGGGGATCGCTCCGCGCGGGAACAGATAGGCGATCACCCGCGCTGCGGCGTAGCCGATCAGTCCCGAAAGAATAGCGGCGATGATCAGCGGAGGCACGACCTCGATCAGCGAGGCATTCGGACTTTCGGCCACGCGCCGGAAATATTCATACGCGATCACCGCGCACAGCGCGCCGGTCGGATCGTTGACGATCCCTTCCCATTTGAGGATCGAATTGGGCCGCGCCTGGACGTTCGCCTGTCGCAAGAGGGGGATCACAACAGTCGGCCCGGTCACGATCAGGATCCCGCCGAACAGGATGGCCACCGGCCAGGCGAGGCCGCCGATCTGGCTGGCGGCGAGCGCTCCGAGCGCCCATCCGACCACCACGCCGATCGTCGCAAGGCGCCAGACCGCGCTTCCGGTATGGCGCAGTTCGCGCAGATCGAGGCTCAGACCGCCTTCGAACAGGATCAGAGCCACCCCGATACCGATCGCGGGATCGAGCAGGTCACCGAACGCGGCTTCGGGATCGAGCAATCGGTATCCGAATTCACCGGCAACAGGTCCGGCGAGAAAGCCTGCGGCGAGCATCAGCACAATCGCCGGCCAGCCCGTGCGCCAGGCAAGCCACTGCGCCCCTATGCCGAGGACGCCGATCGTGGCGATAACTAGCGCTTGCGATTCCATGAAATGTCCCGGTTGCCCCTGCCCCTACAATGCCGTTCGAGACCTACCGTTCCACTTGCGCGAGCGCGGCGCAAGGGGAGAGGGTCGGGCGCACAGGATCATTCGCCTTCGAACGCCATCAGCGTGCGGACCGAAAAGCCTGCCTCGCGCAGCTTCTGGGACCCGCCGAGATCGGGCAGGTCGATCACGAACAAGGCCTCACGGACCAAGGCCCCGGCCTGTCTCAGCAATTGCGCGGCGGCGAGCGCGGTGCCGCCGGTGGCGATCAGGTCATCGACGATCACCACGTTTTCGCCCGCTTCAATCGCGCCCGGGTCGATCTCGAGCCGGTCCTTGCCGTATTCGAGAGCGTAATCGATCCCGATCGTCGGGATCGGCAGCTTGCCGGGCTTGCGGATCGGCACGAAGCCCAGCCCGAGCGAGACCGCTACCGCGGCGCCAAAGATGAAACCGCGGGCTTCCATCCCGGCAACCTTCTGCGCCCCGCATTCGCGCGCCATCGCGGCAAGGTGATCAACGCTTGCGGCGAGACCTTCCCCGTGCCCGATCAGGGTGGTGATATCGCGAAAGATGACCCCCGGCTCAGGAAAATCGGGAACGCTTCGGACCAACTTCCGAAGGTCGGCGGGAGAACGGTCCGACCCCTTCAACACCCGACGCTCCGTTCTGCGGGCTCGTTCACGGCCTCGCAAACGACAGGAGCCCCGCCATCGGCCTGCGATGACGGGGCTCCTGCAAATGTCGGATCGACGCGGATGCCTATTTCTTCTTCGGCTTCTTGTCCGCCCAGATCTGCTTGTAGGACAGGAAGGCGAGACCGGTTGCGAAAAGCAGGAACAGGATCACGAACCAGCCGGTCTGCTTGCGCTGGACCAGCGAAGGCTCGGCGGTCCAGGTCAGGAACGCAGCGACGTCCTGCGACATCTGGTCGACCGTGGCCGGCGTGCCATCGTCATAGGTCACGATCCCATCGGTCAGCGGAGGCGCCATCGCGATGTTCACATTGGCGAAGTAGGGATTGAAGTAGAGGCCGTTCGGAATCTCGAAGCCCTTCTTCTTCGCCGCCGCGAGCTTCGCCGGATCGGGTTCGCCATAGCCGGCCAGCAGCGAATAGACGTAATTGGTCCCGTCCTTGCGCGCCTTGGTCATGAGCGAAAGATCGGGCGGTATCGCGTTGTTGTTCGCCGCTGCAGCCGCGACATTGTTGGGATATGGGCTCGGGAAATAATCGGTCGGCTCGCCCGGACGGGTGGTGGCCTCACCGGTATTGGGATCGATGCCCGGCACGTTCCAGGTTGCCGCTTCGGCGCGATACTGGCCTTCGGAATAACCGAGCTGGCCGAGATTGCGGAAGGCCACGTATTTCAGGCTGTGGCAGGCTGCGCACACCTGCTTGTAAACGGCATAGCCGCGCTGCAGCTGCGCGACATCCCACTTGCCAAGCGGCCCGTCGAACGAGAACCCGCCTTCGGGCGCGTGCGGCTTCTCCTTGAAGACGTAATAAGCGGGCTTCTCGGCGGGAGGGCCGAAGGCAAGGTTGATTGCGCCCGGGACCAGCGACCACAGCACCAGCACGGCGGTGATCGCTAGACCGATGAGGATGCCTGCAAGACGGATTGTCATGACCGAACTCTTTCTCGTTATCGCTGCGGTGGAACCGGCTGTGCGGCCGCTCTAGCTTGCGGGCAGCGGATTGACCGCTGCTTCCGGGTTGTCGCCGCCGCCTTCGGTCCCGCCGGGCACGTCGTCGGGGCCGAGAACCGCCTCGGTAATCGAGTACGGCATGGGCTTGGGCACTTCGATCTGGCTGACGATCGGCAGGATCACCAGAAAGTGAAGGAAGTAATAGGCGGTGAAGATCTGGCTGAGGATCACGTAGGGCTCTTCAGCCGGCATCCCGCCGAGGAAGAACAGCATCGCCATCGTCGGGATCAGGCCGAACCAGAAGAACTTCTGGAACAGCGGGCGATAGTGGCCCGAGCGAACCGGGCTCTTGTCGAGCCACGGCAGGAAGAACCACAGCAGGATCGAGCCAAACATCGCGATGACACCCAGCAGCTTGGCCGGGATCAGCACCACGTCGGTGAACGGGATCGAGAGGTCGCCGGTGAAGGCGCGCAGGATCGCGTAGAACGGGTAGAAATACCATTCGGGCACAATCAGCGCGGGCGTCGAGAGCGGGTTGGCCTCGATGTAATTGTCCGCATGACCCAGCGCGTTGGGCAGGAAGAACACCATGATCGCAAAGAAGATCAGGATGACGCCGAGGCCGAAGCCGTCCTTCGCGGTGTAATAGGGGTGGAACGGAACCGTGTCGCTCTCGCTCTTCACCTCAACCCCGGTGGGGTTCGAAGATCCGGGGATGTGCAGCGCCCAGATGTGCAGGATCACCACGCCGGCAATCACGAAGGGCAGCAGGAAGTGGAGCGAGAAGAAGCGGTTGAGCGCGGCATTGTCGGGCGCAAAACCGCCGAGCAGCCAGGTCTTGATCGTCGGGCCGACCAGCGGGATCGCCTCGAACAGGCCGGTGATCACCTGCGCGCCCCAGAAGCTCATCTGGCCCCA
>JBFHIF010000209.1:0-3726 GCA_041596595.1 Erythrobacter sp.
CGACGTGTTGCTGATCGACGAGACTTTGTGTGTCGGCTGCGACAATTGCGAGCGCGCCTGCGCCGATGCGCATGAAGGGCTTTCGCGGCTCGATCGCGAGGCCGGAAAGACCTACGCGCATCTCCACGTGCCCACCTCGTGCCGCCATTGCGAGCACCCGCATTGCATGGCCGATTGCCCGCCCAACGCAATCAAGCGCGGGCCGGACGGCGAAGTGTTCATTGACGAGACCTGCATCGGTTGCGGCAATTGCCAGCGCAACTGCCCCTACGGCGTCATCCGGATGGATCCCAAGCCCCCCAAGAAACCATCGCTCCTGCAGTGGCTTCTGTTCGGCAGCGGCCCCGGACCGGGCGAGGCGCCCTATTCCTGGCGCAAGGAGCATGGTGATCCCGAGCAGCCCAAGCAGGCCATCAAGTGCGATATGTGCTCGGGCATCGAAGGCGGGCCGGCCTGTGTCCGGGCGTGCCCGACCGGTGCTGCGATCCGGGTCGCTCCGGACAAGTTTCTGTCCTTCGCCAAGATGAGCGAGGATGTCGATTGATGGCGAGCACCGCCAAAACACGCTTCCGCGCGGACGAAAAGCGCCGCGACGCCGACCATGTCAGCTTTCTCAAGTATCGCGGCTGGCGCTGGCTCAAGATCGCCCTGCTGCTGAGCATTGCCGCAGCGGTGGGCTACGCGCTGATCGACCAGGAGCCGCGACCCAATGGCGGAAGCTGGTATGGTTACACGCTCGGAACGATCGGCTTGGTGCTGATCGTGTGGCTATCGCTCCTCGGGATTCGCAAGCGCAAGATCACCACGGGCCACTGGAGCCTGAAAGCGTGGACGAGCGCGCATGTATGGCTCGGCCTTTCGCTGATCGTCATCGGGACCTTGCACACCGGGTTCCAGCTCGGCTGGAACGTGCATAGCCTCGCTTACGGCCTGATGCTGCTGGTCATCCTGAGCGGGCTTTACGGGATATGGGCCTATGCCCGGCTTCCGGTCGAATTGAGCGAGAACCGCAAGGAATTGACCCGCGCGGAAATGATCGAGGCGCTCACCGCGATCGACCGCCAGCTTGAAAGCGCCGCGCAGCCGCTGGGCCGCGAGAAGTCCGACCGCGTGATCGCCGCGCTCGGGCAGGACGTGTTTTACGGAGGCGCCTGGGGCAGGCTTACCGGCTCCTATCGGGGCTGCCAGACGGCGCGGGCGCTTCGCGCGATCGACCCCGATGGCGGTGAAGCGGAGGAACGGGTCCACGCATTGTTGACCCGTCGCTCCGATCAACTCGCGCAGATCCGCCGCCATCTTCGCATCCGCGCCCTGCTCGAAGTGTGGCTGTTCATCCATATTCCGGCGACGATCGCACTTCTCGCCGCCCTGCTCGCGCATGTCGTGAGCGTTTTCTACTATTGGTAAGGCTGACACCGTGGCATTTCTGATCCGCACCATCGATTACACCGCCGCCGGGCGGGAAATCGTGCGCGATCGCACGGTCGAGGCCAACGAGTTGTCGATCGGGCGCGCGACGGACAACGCGATCCACCTGCCCGATCTGGCGGTCGAACAACGCCATGTCGGGCTGCGCGAAGAAGCAGATGGCACGATCGAGGTCACGGCGCTCGGAACGCTAGGCTTCACGATAGACGGGCGCACCGAAACTTCCGCGGTCGTGCCGCCGGGACACGGGGCAGAACTGGCTCTCGGGTCTTCGCGCCTCACCCTGGCCCGCGAGGAGGGGCTCACCAGCATCACGATCCGCCAGGTCGAGAAGACCGGCGGCAAGGACGTGCTGCGCGGCTTTGCACTTTCGAGCGCCCTGCCGAGCAAGCGCGCGGTGTCGTGGATACTCGCGGCGATGGTGGTCATCGCACTGCTGACGGTCCCGATCGTCACGCATCTCCTTCGCGACCCGGTCGAAAACGATCCCGACCGCCTGGCGGACGGACAGGTCGTGATGGATTCGACCTGGAGCACCGGCCCGCTCAGCAAGGCGCACCACGCGCTCGAGGAAAACTGCGAGGCGTGCCATTCCACCCCGTTCGTCTCGGTGCAGGACGAAACGTGCCTCTCCTGTCACGAGGAGATCGATGATCACGCGGCCCGTCCTCGGCTAGCAAGGGGAATGCCGCCTTTCAGCCGCGGCGATGCGGTCCAGTGGAAGATCGGCGAAACGCTCGGCAAGGAAGGGCCGCTCGGCTGCATCGCGTGCCATACCGAACACGAAGGACCGCTTGAACAGGTCGCGGCGACCGAGAAGTTCTGTGCCGACTGCCATCAAACGCTCGACACGCGCCTGACCGACACCGGGCTCGCCAATGCGCATGATTTCGGAGTGCAGCATCCGCAGTTCCGCCCGGCCTTTTACACCAAGCTGGGGGCCGACAAGCCGATCCGTGTCTCGCTCGCCAAGCCGCCGGTGGAAATGAACGGGCTCAAGTTTCCGCACGACATCCACCTTGCCAGCAATGGCGGGGCCGCACGCATGGCGATCAGTCTCGGGCGATATGGCGCTCCGCTCGAATGCAGCGATTGCCACGAACCGAGCGGGGACGGAGACAGCTTCGTCCCCGTGGAGATGGAGAGTTCGTGCGAAAGCTGCCACAGCCTCGTTTCGGGCAGGAACAGCGCAGGGTTCACAAAGCTGACCCACGGCAATGTCGAGGCGCTGCGCGCAGAGCTCGCAAGGGTCAATCGGGGGCCACGCCGTGCGATGGTCAGCGGCCGCACGCGGCCAGGCCAGTTTGCGCAAGGGCAACGATACTATTCCAATTTCGGCAGGCCGTTCGGAGCCTATATGGCGATCTCGAACGCGCTCGGTCCGCGCGGGATCTGCGGCGAGTGCCATCTGCCCACGACCACGAACGGAACGCCCGACGTAATGCCGGTCAACCTGCCCGACCGGTTCCTGTGGAAAGGCCATTTCAGCCACGCCGCGCACGAACAGGAGGATTGCACCACCTGCCACGCGGCGGACACGTCAGGAACCGCGAATGACCTGTTGCTGCCGGATTTAAAGGTATGCCGCGATTGCCATCTTGGCGAAACCGTCGCGGCAACCGCCAAGATCGTGCCTTCTGGCTGCGCGATGTGCCATTCCTACCATGCGCCCGCCAGACCATGGTCCCCCGAACGACACGACAACCGGGGACCATCCCCGGCCAGTCTTGCAGCATTACTTGAAAGGATCCGGCGTTGAGAATGGGAGACGACGCACCCGCGTTGCTGATCGCACAGATTAGCGACATCCATATCGGGTACGAACCCGACGCCGGCGAGGACGAATTCAATTATCGTCGATTTATCGCGGTGCGCGACCACCTGCTTGCCCAGGAGGTTCAACCCGACCTGCTGATCCTGTCGGGCGACCTTGCCGATGGCGGTCTGGCTGAATGTTATGATCGGCTCGCCCGCGCTGTCGAGGTGTGCCCCTTCCCGGTCTATCCGATGGCGGGCAACCATGACACGCGCGAAATGCTGGTCGAAGCCTTTCCGGGCTTCACCGACGAGGATGGCTATGTCCAATTCGCGATCGAGCTCGATGGCTTGCGGATCCTGTGCCTCGACACCCTCGAGGAAGGTCGCCACGGCGGCGCGTTCTGCGAAACCCGCGAAGCGTGGCTCGAGCGCGAGTTGGGCAAGGATCCAGCGACCCCCACCTTGATCTTCCTGCATCACCCGCCGGTCGTCGCGGGGATCGACTGGATGGACCCGCGCGCGACGGAAGATTGGTTTGCG
>JBFHIF010000210.1:0-3723 GCA_041596595.1 Erythrobacter sp.
ATTTCCGCTTCTCGCGTCCTGTATCCCAAGGCGGCACCGCCAGCTTGCGGATTGGCAAGCGCAGCTTTCCCCTGGTGGCGCGTGGACGCGATGCATGGGCCCCCGATCAAAAGGCGGATGCGGCCATCATCGCGGCGATGCGTTCGAACAGTTCGATGCGCGTGCGCGCCGCAGGGATATCCGAGCGTTACGACCTCGAAGGGGTGGCCACGGCGATCGACGCGGCGGTCGTGGGCTGCGCCAGCCGCTAATCGACTGGTCAAATCGCGCAGCGATCCCTATATGCGCGCCCAATCATGGCAGACACGAACCTCATGGCTATTCCGGGCAAGATCGACCCGGTTCCCGTCGCGCGTGACATCACGCCGCGCGCCGATGGTCGTATCGACCTCATCGGGTTGCCGAAATCGCGGATTCGCGAACTGTTCGTGGAAGCAGGGCTCGACGAGCGACAGGCAAAGCTGCGGGCCAAACAGGTGTTCCACTGGCTCTATCACCGCGGCGTGACACAATTCGAGGCGATGACCGACATCGCCAAGACGATGCGGCCCTGGCTCGAGGAACGCTTTGTCATCGGGCGCCCGCATATCGTCGAGGCGCAGCATTCAAATGACGGCACCCGCAAGTGGCTGCTCCAGACCGCTGACGGCCATGATTTCGAGATGGTGTTCATTCCCGACGCCGACCGGGGGACCCTGTGTATCTCGAGCCAGGTCGGCTGCACGCTCAACTGCACATTCTGCCACACGGGCACGATGCGGCTGGTGCGGAACCTGACGCCGGGCGAGATCGTGGGCCAGGTGATGCTGGCGCGCGATGCTCTGGGCGAATGGCCCAAGGGCCGGATGAACGGGCTGGAGGACGAGGCGAGCACCGGCCACTATTCCGCCGATGGCCGCTTGCTGACCAATATCGTGCTGATGGGAATGGGCGAGCCGCTCTACAATTTCGACAATGTCCGCGACGCGATGAATCTCGTGATGGATGGCGACGGCCTTGCCCTGTCGAAGCGCCGCATCACGCTGTCCACCAGCGGTGTCGTTCCGATGATGGAACGCTGCGGCGAGGAAATCGGGGTCAACCTCGCGGTCAGCCTGCACGCGGTCACCAAGCCGGTGCGCGACGAGATCGTTCCGCTCAATCGCAAATACGGTATCGAGGATCTGCTTCAGGCCTGCGCCGATTATCCCGGCGCATCGAACGCCAGGCGGATCACGTTCGAATACGTGATGCTCAAGGACAAGAACGACAGCGACGAGGACGCGCGCGAGCTCGTGCGGCTGCTCAAGCAATATGGTCTCCCCGCCAAGGTCAATTTGATCCCGTTCAATCCCTGGCCGGGCGCCGAATACGAGTGCTCGACCCCCGAGCGGATCAAGCGCTTTTCCGATATCGTCTTCGAAGGCGGTATCAGCGCGCCGGTCCGCACCCCGCGCGGACGGGATATCGACGCGGCCTGCGGCCAGCTCAAGACCGCCGCGCAGAAGAAAAGCCGGGCCGAGCGCGACCGCGAGGCGGCCGCAAGCGCGATTGACGCTGGGGCGGCCCTCCCGTAATCTGCATCGCTCGCAGGTGCGAGCCACGAGGGAGGAATCCCATCATGCAGAGCAGGTTAGGTCGCGCAGCGCTGTCATCAGCGGCACTCGCCCTGCTGATCAGCTCGACGGCCGCGAACGCGCAATTTCGCGGCTTGTTCGATCGGGGCAAGCGCGGCGCGGACAAGGCGCAGAACTGCGAAGAAGGCAAGAAGGGCGATGTCGCGCGTGGCATCCTGGGCGGTATTCTGGGCGGCGCTGCCAACGACCTCGCGCGCAGTTCGGGAGTTACCCGGTTCGTGCCCGTTCCCGAATTCACCGATCAGCTGACCACAGAAATTGCCTGCAAGCTGACGCCCGAAGAGCAGGAGCAAGCGGCCAATGCCACGATCGAAGCGACGCGCGGTGCCGATAATGGGTCGCTCCCCAATATCGGCTCGAGCGCGGCGTGGGAATCGACCAGCCGTGACAACGTCAAGGGCACCTCCACCGTCACCGGACGCGAAAAGACCAGCGGCGAGGTCGATTGCATCACCGTGACCGATGTGATCATCGTCGAAGGAGAAGAAACCCGCGCGAACAAGCGAATGTGCCGTCCACCCGGATCGGCGCGCTATTCGATCGTCGCATGACGGGACGCAAAACCAGGCTGGCCCTGCTTGCTGTATGTCCGCTTCTTCTGGGTGCAACCCAGCCCGACCCCGACAATCCGACCTGTCCCAAGGACCCGCAATGGGGCGATGCCGCCGTGATGGAGCTTTGGGTCGAGGAGCATGGCGGCAAGAAAGTGCTCATCGCGAATGGCATCATCGACGAGTCTCTGCCCCAAAGGCTGAAACAGGCGATCGAAGGCGACGATCAGATCGCTGAAATCTGGCTCCAGTCGCGCGGCGGGCATGCGCGCGCAGGCAACGATGCCGGTCGGATCATCCGCTCCTACCCTGGCCTCGCCACCCGCATACCCAGCGGCTGGACCTGTTTTTCGGCGTGCAATTTCGTGTTCATGGGCGGGCGTCCGCGTTTCGTCGAGCCGGGCGGCATCTTCATGGTCCACATGTTCACCCACACCAAGGATCGCTGGATCATCAACGAAGCGGTGCTCGAGGGGACCGGCGCCACGACCGAGCTGATAGCCGACATCGAACAGCAATCCGCGCTCCTCGCCAGCGAGGACAACGATTTTCTCATCCGCATGGGGATTAGCCGCAAGCTGCTCACCGACATCATGTATCGGCAGCAGGCGGTGAAAAGCGACAGGAACCCGAGCACACGCTATTGCCTGTCGCAGGATGAAGTGCGCGAGTTCAACGTGATGAACGTGCCCGGCTAGGCGCTCGCCCGGTCCAATCAGCCCTGCTGTCACGCGGGCCGTGTGGCCTGCGCCGCGATGCAACTCATCGCACATATCGATCTTTTCACCGTTTTCGCTCCCATCGGCTTTTTCGTTCATCTTCCATTCTTGTTGAATGAACGAAACGGGGGTCAGTCCCTCTCAGGGTCGGAAAGGAATTCACGATGAAATCTCTCGCACTGATCGCCGCCGCCGGTTCCCTCGCCGCCATGACCGCTCCTGCGGCCGCTGCCGAAATGGCTCCCCGCCACGGCGGATTTGACGCAGCCGCACCGGCTATCGTCCTCGCAACGTTCGACCAGAACGCCCAGCATTCGAAGGATCCGCCGCGGCATGCCAAGGCCTATGGCCGTCGCTACAAGGACCGTTACGACGATCGCTACGACGATCGCTATCGTGACCGTTACGACGATCGTCACATGTACGACCGCTATGGTCGTTATGTGGAACCGCGCCGCGTCAGCAGCCACGATCGCGTTTGGCGCGGCGATGACGGCCGCTATTATTGCCAGCGCGCCAACGGCACGACCGGCCTGATCATCGGCGCAGCGGGCGGCGCACTGCTCGGGCGCGAAATCGATCGCCGCGGCGACAGGACGCTTGGCACCGTGATCGGAGCCGCGGTTGGTGGCCTGCTCGGTCGCGAGATCGAGCGTGGACGGGCTCGCTGCCTCTAAGCACTTCGATGATTTGAACGGCAACAGACGCCGCCGGCCATCCGTGGTCGGCGGCGTTTTTGCTTTTCGGGAAAGGCAAGAGGATTGGCTTTGCAAGCCGCCGCATTTGCTGCAAGGCTTGCGACCATGCCATTGCCCGCAGTCCTGATCACCGGAGGCG
>JBFHIF010000211.1:0-3715 GCA_041596595.1 Erythrobacter sp.
CTCACGCGCTCGCAGAGGAGAGCTTCCTCGCCGGTTCGGGGCCGGGCGGACAGAATGCCAACAAGGTCGCGACCGAGGTCCAGCTACGGGTCAATATCTACGCGCTGCGGCTTGCCCCGCCCGTATTCGCGCGGCTGCGCAAGCTCGCCGGATCGAAACTGACAACGGCCGGCGACCTGCTGATCACTGCCCGTGCGCATCGCACCCAGGAAGCCAACCGCCAGTCGGCGCGCGAAAAGCTCGAGGCGATCCTCGAGGCCGCGCATCGCGAGCCCAAGAAGCGCGCGAAGTCCAGGGTCAACCGCGTCGGCAAGGTCCAGCGCCTCAAGAGCAAGAAAGCGCGCGGCGACATCAAGGCCAAACGCGGCAAGGTCGACCGAAAGGATTGGTGAGCAGCGCTTGACTTTTCCCCGTGAATCGCCCAATGGCCGCGCCGGAACGGCGGTGCGTCCAATCGCGCCGCCTTATGTTTTGGCTGACAATCAGCCCACCAGACAGATTTAGGATACACCATGGCGAAGCCCGCAACCGTCAAGATCAAGCTCGTCTCGACCGAGGGCACGGGCTTTTATTACGTGACCAAGAAGAATCCCCGGAACATCACCGAGAAGATGGTGTTTCGCAAGTATGACCCGGTCGCGAAGAAGCACGTCGAGTTCAAGGAAGCCAAGATCAAGTAAGATCTGGCGCGGGGCGCATGAAGCTTGCTCCCGACAAACTCGCGAGTTCATCAGCAGTTCAACGCTTCGCGACTAATTCACGAGGCATGACGATGATGAAATCTCTGTTCCAGAACCGATTCGCTCGCCTGCTCGCCGCCGGTACCGCCGGCGCGGCAGCATTTGCGATCCCCCCCACCTTGCCTGGCGCGCCGGTCCCCGCCGCCCATGCACAAAGCTCGGCCGCCGGGCTCGACGCTGCGGTTTCCGCATTGCGGGCCATATCGACGATGAAGGCCGACTTCTCCCAGACCGATCGGGGCGGCAACACGCTCACCGGCACGATGACACTCAAGCGTCCGGGCAAGATCCGGTTCGATTACGGCAAGAGCGCCGATCTGCTGGTCGTTTCGAACGGCAAGTCGCTCTACATGATCGATTACGAGGTCAATCAGGTCGAACGCTGGCCGATCAGCAATTCGCCGCTGGGCGCACTGCTCGACCCCAATCGCGACGTGAAGAAATACGGCAAGCTTATCCCGACCGGCAATCCCAACGTGTTGAGCGTCGAGGTGCGTGACCCCAAGCGCCCTGAATTCGGCGTCATCAACCTCATCTTCGTGCGCGATGCCCGTGCGCCCGGCGGGATGCAGCTTACCCACTGGGTCGCGCTCGACGCGCAGAACCACCGCACCACGGTCCGTTTGCGGAACCACCGCTACGGCGTTCCGGTGGCGGAAAGCACTTTCACCTTCAAGGATCCGCGCCGCACGACCCGTCGTCCGCGCTGAACGAAGCGCGGGCCAACCGCTCGGCCCGTGCGACGAAATTCGCAGGTTCATTCATGCAGATGAAAGCAGACCGTTTGTAAATATAGTGAACAAGGCGGCACACGGTGGGTTCTCCCCCTGTTCCCCGCCCCTTCCAAGGAAGGCCGCCTTGCCAAGCGTGACGAAACGCTAACACCGAACCCCTGTCCCCACGCCCCCGGGGACAGGGGTTTTTGGTATCCTGATGGCTGGTGTCGATGCGCTTGGGCGCGTGGGACTGGGTTACTCCCAGCCCAGTGCCTTGCGAATGATGTTGTAGATCCTGTTCTGCTCGATCACTCCGCGGACGCGCTGGGCACCCGGCCCCGTGGCGTAGAGCGCGACATCCTCGCCGCCATGGGTCTCGCTCGATGTCGGAATGGCGGCCTGCTGGTGCGCGTGGAGACCGGTCTCGGGGATCGGGCGCTCGGCCATGTTGGCAATCGCGCCGGGTCCATTCGCATAGCCGAGCGTGGTGTAAGGCTTGCCGTCGCTGGCGGTCGAGACATCGCCCACCTCTTCGCCACCGCCCTCGGGCGGAATGACCAGGCCGAGAATGTCGTTACCGCGCCGCGGATAACCGGAAATGGTGAAGACGTGGCTGTGATCGGCAGTGACGAGGATCAGCGTTTCGGCGGGATCGGTATTCTCGATCGCATACTGGATCGCGCGCGCGAATTCGACGGTCTCCTCGAGCGCATAGCCTGCGCGCCCGGCATGGTGGCCGTGATCGATCCGGCCGCTTTCGACCATCAGGTAATATCCGTCCGGATCGGCAGAGAGCCGCGCGATCGCCTGCGCGGTCATGTCGGTCAGGGTCGGCTCGGCGTTGCCGCTCGCGCTCTCGCCCAGCCGTTCGGCCATGTAGGTCATGTGGCTCGGCGAAAAGAGGCCGAGCACCGGCTTGTCGGCAGGCGCGGCGGCGAGTTCGGCACCCGTGCGAACGAAGCTTCCGCCGGTGCGCGCGGTCCATTGCGCCGGCAGGTCGGCCGCAGGCTCGATGCGCTGTCCGCCTTTGGCGCTGCCGTAGAAGGCGCCCAGTCCGCCGCCAAGAGCCACGTCCCATTCCGCATTCACCAGCTGCGTCGCGATATCGACGCAGCCCTGGCCGCGCTGGTCCTCGTGGATCGCGACGTCGGCTTCCCAGTTGCGATCGGCCGCACGGGCATAAACGCTCGCGGGGGTCGCATGGGTGATCCGCGCGGTGGAAACGATCCCCAATGCGAGGCCCTTCTCCTTCACTTCCTCGCCCAGCAACGGAAGCGGGTGTGCGCTCGCCGATGCGCAGACGCCGCGCTCGGTTTCAGGGCCGACCCCGAGCAGCCCGATCCGCGTTTTCTGGCCCGAATGGATGGCCGTCGCGGTGCCCGCGCTGTCGGGAACCTGGGCGTTGGTGTTGTAGGTCTTGACCAGAGCGACGTTGTCGAAGGTCTCGAAGCTCAGCAGGTTTTCCTCGCCGCTTTCGCCGCGCTTCTGCCCGGCATAGATGCGCGCGGCGGTGATGGTCGAAATCCCCATGCCATCGCCGATGAAAAGGATCACGTTCTTCGCCTTTGCCGATGCAGGCGCATTCGCCTGAGCCACCAATGCGGCGCTCCCCGCGCTCTGCATCGCGCCGCGATCGGCGGGAGTGCAGGCGGAAAGAGGCAGGGCGGCGGAGGCAAGCAGCAGGGCGAGCTTGGCGGGACGGGTCATGAACAATTTCTCCGGGATGGTTGCGAGCCGCTTGGCTATCTCCTGCGCCGCGCAGGGTAAAGCCCCGGCGAGCGGGGTAGACCGAGCCGCGACCACGGCTTAAGCGCTGCTGGCATGATCTCTGTCGCTACCTGGAACATCAATTCGGTCCGCCTCCGCCTGCCGCTCGTCGCGAAATATCTGCGCGATGAAGCTCCCGACGTGCTGTGCCTGCAGGAAATCAAGTGCCAGGAGCACCAGTTTCCCGCCGAGGCACTCGCCGAACTCGGCTATGTTCACCAGGCGGTGAGCGGACAGAAGGGCTATCACGGGGTTGCCACGGTCAGCCGTCTGCCGCTGCGCGAAATCTCGCGCTATGACTGGCAGGACAATGGCGAGGCGCGCCATGTCGGTGTCGAGATCATCGGCAAGGACATGATCGTCGAGAATGTCTACGTGCCTGCGGGCGGCGACATTCCCGACCGCGAGGTCAACGTGAAATTCGGGCAGAAGCTCGGCTTTCTCGAGCGGATGACCCGCTGGGCCGACAAGGTCGACCAGCCCACGCTGATC
>JBFHIF010000212.1:0-3710 GCA_041596595.1 Erythrobacter sp.
ACCAGGCCGGGCCGATGGCGCGATCGGTCGAGGATTGCGCGATCATGCTGGGCGCGATGGCGGGGTTTGACCCCAAGGACGCGACCAGCCTCGATGTCGCGGTGCCCGACTGGGAAGGCGCGCTCAGCGCCGACTTGCGCGGCAAGAAGGTCGGCATTCCGAAGGAATACCGCATGGAAGGGACCGCGCAGGCGATCCTCGACAGCTGGGATCAGGGCAAGAAATGGCTCGAGGATGCGGGCGCCGAGATCGTCGACGTCTCGCTGCCGCACACCAAATACGCGCTGCCTGCCTATTACATCATCGCGCCTGCCGAAGCCTCGTCGAACCTCGCGCGCTATGACGGGGTTCGCTATGGCCTTCGCGACCTGCCCGAAGGGTCGGGCCTGCAGGACATGTATGCCGCGACCCGCGCGGCCGGCTTCGGCGACGAGGTCAAGCGCCGCATCCTGATCGGCACCTACGTGCTCTCGGCGGGCTTCTACGATGCCTATTACAACCAGGCGCAGAAGGTTCGCACGCTGGTGGCGCGGGACTTCGAGCAGGCGTGGGCGCAATGCGACCTGATCCTCGCTCCGACCACGCCGACCGCGAGCTTCGCGCTCGGATCGCTCAGCGACGACCCGCTGACGATGTATTTGAACGACGTCTTCGCGGTTCCCGCCAGCCTTGCTGGCCTCCCGGCGATGAGCGTGCCGGCAACGCTCGACCCCGACGGGCTGCCGCTCGGGCTGCAGCTGATTGGCAAGCCGTTCGACGAACAGGGCGTGCTCGACGCCGGGCTCGCGATCCAGCAGCGCAGCGGATTCGACCACGCGCCGGAGAAGTGGTGGTAAATGACCTTCACCGCGCTTTTCACTACCCTCTTCCTCGTCGCCTTCGCGATCATCGGCGGCGTGGTGATGTTCCTTTCGCGGACAATCGATCATGGTGAGGCGCGGTTCGATGCGAGCGGCCAGCAGATCACAGACGAGCCGGAGCAGGATGGGGCGGCGCGGCCTGACCGGCGGCTCGACACGACACACACCGAGGCAGGTGAAAAACCATGAGTGACTATCGTATCCAGGGCGAAACCGGCGAGTGGGAGGTCGTGATCGGCCTTGAAGTGCACGCGCAGGTGACTTCGAACGCCAAGCTGTTCTCGGGCGCATCGACCGCATTCGGGGCCGAACCCAATTCGCAAGTGTCCCTCGTCGATGCGGCGATGCCCGGCATGCTTCCCGTTCCCAACCGCGAATGCATCCGCCAGGCGGTGCGCACCGGAATGGCGATCGAGGCGCAGATCAACAAGTGGTCGCGGTTCGATCGCAAGAACTACTTCTACGCCGATCTTCCGCAGGGCTATCAGATCAGCCAGCTCTACCACCCGCTGGTGGGCGAGGGGCAGCTTACCATCGCCGCCGACGAGAAGGCCGGTATCGCGCAGGACAAGGTGATCGGGATCGAACGCATCCATGTCGAGCAGGATGCGGGCAAGCTGATGCACGACCAGCATCCGACCATGTCCTATGTCGACCTCAACCGTTCGGGTGTCGCGCTGATGGAAATCGTCTCGCGCCCCGACATGCGCTCGCCCGCCGAGGCCGGAGCCTATGTCCGCAAGCTGCGCAGCATCCTGCGCTATGTCGGCTCGTGCGACGGCAACATGGAAGAAGGCTCGATGCGCGCCGACGTCAACGTGTCGGTGCGCCGTCCGGGAGAAGAGCTCGGCACGCGGACCGAGACCAAGAACGTCAACTCGGTGCGGTTCGTGATGCAGGTGATCGAATTCGAAGCCAACCGCCAGGTCGAACTGATCGAGAGCGGCGGCAAGGTGGAGCAGGAAACCCGCCTGTTCGATGTCGCAACCGGGACCACGCGCACCATGCGCAGCAAGGAAGACGCGCACGATTACCGCTACTTCCCCGATCCCGACCTTCTGCCGCTCGAACTCGAGGACGCGTTTCTCGAGGATTGCCGCGCGAGCTTGCCCGAACTGCCCGATGCCAAGCGCGAGCGCTACGAGACCGAGCTGGGCCTCACGCCCTACAATGCGCGCGAGCTGACCGCCGAGGTCGAGAATTACGCCCGGTTCGAAACGCTGCTGTCGGCCACCGCCGCAAAGATCGGCAAGGCAGACGCCGAGGTCGCGACACAGGTCGCCAATTGGGCGCTTTCGGTCGCTCCGGGGGTGATGAAATCGCTCGGCGACGAAGCCAGGCCGGATCATGCCACCGCCGAAGCGCAGGCAAGCATCCTCGCGATGCAGGACAAGGGCGAGATTTCGGGTGGACAGGCCAAGGAAATCTACGAGATCGTGCTGCGCGAAGGCGGCGACCCCGAACGGATCGCCGATGAAAAGGGGCTGAAGCAGGTTTCCGACACCGGCGCGATCGAGGCCGAGATCGACGCGATCCTCGCCGCCAACGAAGACAAGGTCGCCGAATACAAGGGCGGCAAGGACAAGCTGTTCGGGTTCTTCGTCGGCCAGACCATGAAGGCGATGAAGGGCAAGGCCAACCCCGCGGTGGTCAACCAGATCCTCAAGGACAAGCTGGGCTAGCGTGCCGGGGCGGTCCAGTGCGCTCGCCGGTCGATGTCGGCGTTTCGCGGGAAAGATCTGGTAATCGAAGGTTCAATTTGGTTGGGCCATCAGCCATCGGCACATGCCAGCCCCGTTCCGGGGCCAAACGCACATGAACTGCAAGAAAGAGAGAATGCCATGAAGGCCCAGAAACTGGCCCTGATCCTTTCCACCGCCGCCGCGCCCGCGCTGCTCGCCGGGTGCGCCGCCAATCCGCAAGGAGCCGCCATGGAAACGAGCGCCAAGAAAGCGATCGCGATCCCGCAAGGGACGGGCTATTTCGCGTCCGACAGCACGCTGCCCTTCCAGGCCCCCGATTTCACCGCTTTTGGCGAGGCCGATTACATCCCTGCGTTCGAGCAGGGCATGGCGATCCAGAAGGCAGAAGTTCAGGCGATCATTGGCAACCCCGCCGCGCCGACTTTCGATAACACCATCGTCGCGCTCGAAAAGTCGGGCCGGATGCTCGGCCGTGTCAGCCGCGTGTTCTTCGCGCTGACGGGTGCGAACACCACCGAAGGGCTCGACGCGATCAACACCGAGATCAGCCCCAAGCTTTCCGCTCACTACGATTCGATCAGCCTCGATCCCAATCTGTTTGCTCGGGTGAAGGCGGTCTATGACAACCGCGCCGCGATGGCGATGACCCGCGAGGACGCCAAGCTTCTCGAAACCACCTACGAACAGATGGTCCATGCCGGCGCGTTGCTGACCGATGCCGAGCGCGAGCAGGTCAAGGCGATCAACACCCAGCTTTCGACCCTGACGACCGAGTTCAGCCAGGCGGTGCGCGCGGCGACCAATGAGCAGCCGCTGATCGTCGACAGCGCCAGCGATCTGGCAGGCCTGTCCGAAGCCGATATCCGCGCGGCTGCCAAGCTGGCAGAGGAAAAGGGCCATCCGGGCAAGTTCGCGATCGCGCTGCAGAACACCACCCAGCAGCCGCTTCTGCCGAGCCTCGAAAACCGCGAGACCCGCGAAAAGCTGTTCAAGCTGAGCTATCACCGCGCCGACGGCACCAATCCCAAGCACGACACGCGCACGCTGCTGGCTCGCATCGCCAAGCTGCGCGCCGAAAAGGCGGCCTTGTTCGGTGAAGACGACTGGGCGAGCTACACCATGTATGATCGCATGGCGAAAACGCCTG
>JBFHIF010000213.1:0-3680 GCA_041596595.1 Erythrobacter sp.
CTTCCACCGCATCGCGCACTGGCTGTTCGATGCCAAGCTGTTCTTCCTCGCGCGGTTCGTGAACCATTTCTCGCGTATGATTACCGCGATCGACATCCATCCCGGCGCGCAGATCGGGCGCAACTTCTTTATCGACCATGGCTTTACCGTGATCGGCGAGACCGCCGAAATCGGCGATAATGTCACGATTTACCAATGCGTTACTCTGGGCGGGACCAATCCGGCCAACGGCGAAGGGGGCAAGCGTCACCCGACGATTGCGGACAATGTCATCATCGGTTCGGGCGCGCAGATCATCGGGCCGATCACCGTGGGCGAGCGCGCGCGCATCGGCGCGAACGCGGTGGTGATGGAGGATGTGCCCGCCGGCGCGACGATGGTGGGCGTGAAGGCCCGATCAACGCTGGTCCCGGCAGAGGAGTGGGCGCGCGAATTCACCCCCTACGGAGCCCCTTGCGAGGATGCCGAGGGCAACCGCGTCGACTGCATCGAGAAGCTCGAGACCGAACTTGCCGCAATCCGTGCCGAAATCGCGGAATTGCGCGCCGGTCAGAAGGCAGACGACATTGCAGCCGAAAGCGAGCAGGCCTCGCGCGATTTCGACAACCAGAAAAGCGGAAGCCGATAGCGAATGAAGCCAGGCGCAGCACCGGGATCACCGGGACAAGTGGTGGCCTTTCCGGGCCGGGCCTCGGGACAGGTCGGGTTTGACCGCGAGGAATTGCAGCGCATCCTCGATCTTTACGGGCGCATGGTCGCCGCGGGGCAATGGCGCGATTACGCAATGGACTTCGACAAGCAGGCGGCCAGCTTCGCCGCGTTTCGCCGCGCTGCCGAACGTCCGCAAGCCCGGATAGAAAAGCGACCCGCCCTGCGTGGCAAGCAGGGCATGTGGACGCTGTTTGGCGAACACGGCCAGGTGCTCAAGCGGGGCCATGAACTTGCCAATGTCCTGGCCCCGGTCGAACGGCGCCTGGTCAAGGCGGTCGAGGACTAGCGCACTAGGCAGCGGTGCCGGAAGCAGGGCTCGCGAGCGGTGCGGCGTCCACTGTCACGGGAAGGCGCGCCTGCCACTCACCGGGCAGGGCGCTCACGACCTTGTGACGGATCGGCTGCCAGAAGGCCGACAGGCTGAGCAGCGCCGAACCGATCACCAGCGCGGTAAGCGCGAAGTTGAGTTCGACCGCGCCGAACTCGCGGAACAGGAAGGTCAGCGCGAACAGCACGTAAGCTAGAGCCGATACGAGTAAGGCGCGCCGATCGATGGCCAACGCGATCAGCCCGAATCCGATATAGACCGCGACCACGCCGAACGCGGCCGCAATTCCGATATTGTCTCCGTCGGTGACGCCCAGAAGCGCGAAGATCGGGTGCGCGATCATCGGCGCGGCGAGCAGGTGGAGCCAGAACGCGACATCGCTGCGGCGGGTAATCCGCTCGCGATCCGAAATGTCCCAGCGCATCGCGAAAGCGAACACCGCGAGACCGGCGACGAAGATGAGCGAGAGAATGATGGTCTCGGTCATTCCGGCCGGTCCGACGCCAGCCACGATCAATGCGATCACCGTTCCCGCGACTGCGGCGGAGCCCGCCGCGACCGTGATCGGGACCATGAACCGACGCCAGTGAATCCATGCCCCCAGCGCGGCGGTCAGCGCAGCGCCAGAGACGATCACCGCGCCCAGTTGATCGTGACCGTTTCCGATCACCCAGATCCCAAGGCCGAGCACGGTGGCGAAACAGCCCCCCACAAAGGCCAACAGCAAGATGATCGAGGGCAGCGCCATACGGCGCTTGCGGGTGAAGAATTCCGCCAAAGGCCACGAAGTTCCAGCCACCAGCAGTCCGGCGAACGATGCCCGGAGCGCCTCCCGCAGATTGTTGGCGTCACGCCAGGCGGCCATTTCGGCCTCGCCGGGGTCGCGTTGCGCGATTGTCCACCAGCTCTCGACCGGGGCGATCACGCTCGCAAGGGCTTGCCCGATTGCGCCGACCGCCAGCAGCAGGATCACGACGCCGATGGCGACGAAAATGTCGTTGAAGCTGTTGAGCAGCCGGAAATCTTCTTCCGACGAGCGCGGCAGCGCACGCTGCTCGCTCATGTGGGCACGAAACCGTGCCGCGGCCTCGGCGCTCATGGCCCCGGCGGCAACCGCCGAGTTGATGTCTTCTTCGCTGTAAATCGTATCTCTCCCGTTCGCGGGGAGGCTATCGTGGGTGTGTTAGTGTGTCAATACGCCGGGTCGGTATGGCAATCTTCCATGAAAAAGCCCCCGCGCGATCGCTCGCACGGGGGCTTTTTGTGGTTTCGAACGATATCAGCTGCGTGCGCTCGACGGGCCGGTTCCGGTGACCTTCTGCATCGCGGTGAGAATCGCGCCTGATTGTTCCGCCCCGCTTTGCGGCGCCTTGAGGTTGGAAAAATCGCTGATCTTGTCCCAGTTTTCGGCGAAGCCCTCGACCGTGCGTTCACCATCGGGCAGCCACACTGCGTCGTTCATCACGGTCCATGCGCTGTGATAGCCACCCGCGCCCGCGCCGACGATCGCGTTGGTCGGCGCGTCCTCGCTGACAAGGAACAGCGCGGCGGGAACGACATTGACCGGGTCGAACAGCTTGAAGGCTTCTTCGGGGAACAGGTCTTCGGTCATCCGGGTGCCCGCGACCGGCGAAAGCGTGTTGACCTTGATGTTGTATTTCGCGCCTTCGAGCTGGAGCGTCTTGGTCAGCCCTGCAAGGCCGAGCTTGGCCGCGCCGTAATTGGCCTGGCCGAAATTGCCGAACAGCCCGGTCGAACTCGCGGTCATCAGGATCCGGCCATAGGCCTGTTCGCGCATGGTTTCCCAGCACGCCTTGGTGACGAAGGCCGAGCCGGTGAGGTGCACCTTGAGCACGAATTCGAAATCTTCCGGGCTCATCTTGGCGAAGGTCTTGTCGCGCAAAACGCCGGCATTGTTGATGAGAACGTGGACGCCGCCCCATTTCTGCTTGGCGTCGGCGACCATCTTTTCCATCTGGTCGTATTCGGTGACCGAGCCGCCATTCGACATCGCCTCGCCGCCGGCCTTCTCGATTTCCTCCACAACCTGGAGAGCCATGTCCGAATGGCCGGTGCCGTCGCGCGAGCCGCCGAGGTCATTGACCACGACCTTGGCGCCGCGGCGGGCCAGTTCGAGCGCGTATTCGCGCCCCAGACCGCCGCCTGCGCCGGTAACGATTGCAACCTTGTCCTTGAAGTCGATGGTCATGCGAGGATCCTTCCGTGCGTTATCACTATGGCGGGCGCGAACAGGTTTACGCGCCCGTAAACACGCGCTGGGTGGCACTTTCGCTGCTGCGTTGCAACAGGGCGCGTGGCGGAACGTGCACGCCGTAGCGTCAGCCGCGCAGTCTTAAAGCCTCTCGAGGGCGGGAATGAGGCCACACAGCGAATCGATCACCGCGTCTGCACCGAGATCGGCGGGCGCTTGATCGCAATATCCGTAACCCGCGGCGATCACCGGCACCTTCGCCGCGCGGGCCGCGCGTACGTCGTAACTCGAATCCCCGACGAATGCGAAAGACCCGCCTCCGCACGCTTCGCGCGCTGCGATGACGGGGGCGGGGTGGGGCTTGGCGAGATAGCGCCCGTCTTCGCCGCGGCCCATGCTGTCTCCGCCGATCAAAATGTCGAACGGCTC
>JBFHIF010000214.1:0-3660 GCA_041596595.1 Erythrobacter sp.
AAGGGCGGTTGGCAGACGCCCGTAATCGGGCCCCGCGAACCGATCCCGATGGATCCGGCCTCGAGCGTGCTCCACTACGCCCAGGAAATCTTTGAAGGTATGAAGGCCTATACCCACGAGGATGGCGGGCTCGTGCTGTTTCGTCCCGAGGCGAACGCTGCGCGCTTCAACGATTCCGCTCGCCGCATGGCAATGCCCGAGATTCCGCAGGAGACATTCCTCGCCGCGGTCCGCGAACTGGTTGTCACCGACGCCGCGTGGATGCCTCCGGTCGAAGGCGGCTCGCTCTATATCCGGCCTTTCATGTTCGCTTCCGAAGCGTTTCTGGGCGTGCGCCCGGCCAAGCAATACAAGTTCGTCGTGATCCTCGTATCCTCCGGCAATTACTTCAAGAAGGGCGTGAACCCGGTGAAGATCTGGGTGAGTCAGGATTATGTGCGCGCAGCCCCCGGTGGCACCGGAGCCGCAAAGACCGGCGGCAATTATGCCGCGAGCCTCGTCCCGCAAGCCGAAGCGATCCGGCAGGGCTGCGACCAGGTCGTGTTTCTCGACGCAGTCGAAAAGAAATGGGTCGAGGAACTGGGCGGCATGAACCTGTTATTCGTCCGCGCCGATGGCAGTGTCATCACCCCGCCGCTGAACGGCTCGATCCTGCCGGGGATCACCCGCGATTCGCTCATCACGATGCTGCGCGAGGAAGGGCTCGACGTGCGCGAGGAACCCTATTCGATCACGCAGTGGCGCGAGGAAGCCGAAAGCGGGCAACTGCTCGAAGTGCTCGCCTGCGGCACCGCTGCGGTGGTGACGCCGATCGGGACGGTCGCCTCGCCCGCGGGCGAATTCACCATCGGTTCGGGCGGGATCGGCCAGATGGCGGCAAAGATGCGCGAGAAGCTTGTCGGTATCCAGCACGGCCGGGTCGAGGATACCCACGGATGGGTCACGCGGATCGGGTGATGCCATGACCGAAAGCCTGGTCCACGTAGCCGCGCTCTACCGGTTCACCCCATTCGACGATCCCGCCGCACTCAAGGACCCGTTGCAGCGGGTCTGCGACGCGAACGATATCGGCGGCACACTGCTGCTCGCGCGCGAAGGAATCAACGGGACGATCGCGGGAACGCGAGAGGGACTCCAAGCGGTCCTCACTCACGTTCGCGCGCTTCCCGGCTGCGCCGAGCTGGAAGTCAAGTTCTCCACCGCGAAGGAGATGCCGTTCAACCGGATGAAGGTGCGCCTCAAGCGCGAGATCGTGACGATGGGGCAGCCCGACATCGATCCCACGCAAAGCGTCGGACGCTATGTCGCGCCCGAAGACTGGAACGACCTGATCTCCGATCCCGAAACCCTCGTGATCGACACCCGCAACGATTACGAGGTCGCGATCGGCACTTTCAAAGGCGCGCTCGATCCCGAAACACAAAGCTTCGGGGAATTTCCTGCCTGGTTTCGCGCGCACCGCGAACAACTGCTCGCCGGCAAGAAGAAGGTCGCGATGTTCTGCACCGGGGGCATTCGCTGCGAGAAATCGACCAGCTTCCTACGCGCGGAGGGGATCGAGGACGTGTTCCACCTCGAGGGTGGCATCCTCAAATATCTCGAAACCGTGCCCAGGGACGAGAGCCTATGGGAAGGCGATTGCTTCGTGTTCGACGAGCGTGTCGCGGTCAGTCACGGACTCGAACTTTCCGATTATCAGCTGTGCCGCGCATGCCGTCGCCCGGTCTCTCCAGAGGACATGGCGAACAAGGCTTTCGAAGAGGGCGTCAGCTGCCCGCACTGCATTGATGTGCGAACCGAAGAGCAGCGCGCCCGTTACCGCGAGCGCCAGCGCCAGGCGCGTCTGGCCAAGGCGCGCGGCGAGAAGCACGTCGGAACGCTGCCCCGGCGGGACGATTGATTGCGTGTGAGCACGCTCCCGGTTCTCTATTCGTTCAGGCGTTGCCCCTATGCGATGCGCGCGCGCATGGCGCTGTGGATCGCCGGGATCACGGTCGAGCTGCGCGAAGTGAAGCTCGCCGACAAGCCGCCTCAGCTGGCCGAGGCAAGCCCCAAGGCGACTGTTCCGGTGCTGCTGCTGCCCGATGGCACAGTGATTGACGAGAGCATCGCCGTGATGCGCTGGGCGCTCTCGCAATACGATCCCGAAGGCTGGCTCGAGGGTGACGATGATGAGCTGATTGCGCGCAATGATGGCGCGTTCAAGCACCATCTCGACCGCTACAAATATCCGACCCGCTATCCCGACGAGGCAGGCGGTGATGAAGCCACGTTCCGCTTCGATCACCGCTCGGGCGGCTTCGCGATCCTGACCGATCTCGACACGCGATTGGGCGATCGCAGGCAGCTGTGTGGGCCGACGCGCACCCTCACGGATATCGCCTTGTTCCCCTTTATCCGCCAGTTCGCAAACACGGACCGCGAATGGTTCGACGAACAAGGCCTGTCGCATCTCCAGCAATGGCTCGAAAGGCACCTTGCCTCCGATCTGTTCAAGGCGGTGATGCCCAAGTTCGCGCCGTGGAAAGCGGGCGACGAGCCGATCCTTTTCGGCCCCTAGGCCGGGCAGCGCGCCAGTTCATCGCGGAAAGCATCGATCAGCCAGCTCGCCGCCGGGCCGAGCCGGTGGTCGCGCCGCCAGATCGCACTGAGCAGATAGGATGCGCCAGGCCTCTCCGGCAGGTCGAGTTCGCAAAGGCGACCTGCAGCAATATCCTCGGCCACTTGGTGGCGCGGCATATTGCCCCAGCCGAGGCCCTCCTTGAGGAGCGAATGCTTCGCCCCAAGGTCTCCCAGCCGCCAGGTGAGAGGCGACAGCACCGAAAACTCGCGGCCGTCGGTCAGCTTTGAACGATCGGACAGCACCAGTTGCAGATGCTTACGGCTTTCACCCGGCGCGATGTCCGCTTGCGCGAGCGGATGGCCGGGAGCCGCGACGGGGACCAGTTCTATGTCCCCGATCGCCTGGCGCTCAAGCGCGGGGTGATCCCCCAGAACGGGACCGCCGATCGCCAGTTCGCAGCGCTCGTCCAGAAGGCATTCGGCCACCGCACCCAATCCTTCGATGAAGAGTGTGAGCGAAACCGTCGGAAACATCCGGCGAAAGTCCCCCAGGACAAGCGCCGTCACGTCCCCCGGGACCATGACATCGAGCACTAGCCCGACACTGCTTTCGAGCCCCGCATGAACCGAACGGGCCTTCGCCAATAATGCGTCAACCCGGTCGACAACGCCGCGCGCTTCGGCAAGCAGGCCTTCGCCCGCTTCGGTCAGCACCGGTTTGCGCGAGCCTTCGCGATCGAACAGCGACACCGCGAGTTGCGCTTCGAGTTGGGCCATCCCGTAACTGATTGCGGAGACCGCCCGGCCGCTCGCCCGGGCCGCTCCGCCGAAGCTCCCCTGCTCGACAACCGACAGGAAGATGCGCAGCTGGTCGAGAGTGGGTTCGCCGAGTTTCATGTCCCGTATGTTCGGATAATCAGAACATCTTGGCAAGTTTTATTGTAGTTATCGGTATAGATACCAGTCCCTATCTACAGGTTCGAAAGCGCAGCCTTCTCAAAGACAGCTGATCGAAAGAGGACCAATGCGATGATCGAACTCCGCCCCTTTGACAGCCTCGGCTCGGCCAATCATGGCTGGCTCGACGCGCGCCATCAC
>JBFHIF010000215.1:0-3653 GCA_041596595.1 Erythrobacter sp.
GCCTTCATGGCGCTGCTGGTGCTGCGGACCGATTTCGGCGTTGCGACGATTCAGTTCCTGTCCGACGGTGTGATCGCGCTGCTCGATTATTCGAAGATCGGCATCGCCGCCGTTTTCGGCCCGATGGACGCAAACCCTTTCACCAACACCTTCGTGATCGCGGCTCTGCCGGTGATCGTGTTCTTCGCGGCGATCGTCTCGATCCTCTATCACCTCGGCATCATGCAGCGGCTGGTGCGCTGGGTGGGCGGAGCGATCGGCTGGATCACCGGGATCAGCAAGGTCGAGGCGCTCGGCAGCGCGGCCAACATCTTCGTCGGCCAGTCCGAAAGCCCGCTGGTGGTCCGGCCCTATCTCGCCGCTCTGCCGCCTGCCAAGCTGTTCACCCTGATGAGCGTGGGCATGGCCGGCGTCGCGGGGACGATCCTGGCCGCCTATGCGAGTTTCATCGGTTCCGAAGCCGTGCCGTTCCTGCTCGCCGCGGCCTTCATGTCGGCCCCCGGCGGGATCCTGATGGCGAAGATCATCATGCCCGACGATCTCGAGCATCCATATCCCGCGGGGGATTCCGGCGCGATCGAGACGACGCAGGTGACGATGGTCGATGCCAATGGCGAGGAAGTGCTCCTGCCGCAGGCGCGCATCTCGGGCGAAGGCCCGGCGGCCATCGTCGAGGCGGGGGTTCCCGAGGAAGTCGAGATGGCCGAGACCTTCGAGGAAGGCACGCGCCCGGCCAATATCATCGAAGCCGCCGCGCAAGGCACGCAGACCGGGGTCAAGCTTGCGGTCGCGGTCGGTGCGATGGTGCTGGTGTTCGTCGCGCTGGTGGCGCTCGCCAACGGGATCCTGGGCGGCATCGGATCGGGAGTCGTGTCGATCGCCGCTAACCTGGGAACCCCGTTCGATCCGTCGACCGCGGCGCTGTTGTCGGGGCTCAGTTTCCAACAGGTTCTCGGCTGGCTGTTCGCTCCGGTGATGTTCCTGATCGGCATTTCCGACTGGGACCAGGCGCAGATCGCGGGCGGACTGTTCGGCACCAAGATCGTCCTCAACGAATTCGTCGCCTTCATCGAACTGGGCGCGCTCGGGGTCGGCGACAGCGCGGGCGCTCTGACCGAGCGCAGCCGCGCGATCGTGACCTTCGCCTTGTGCGGGTTTGCCAATTTCTCCTCGATCGCGATCCAGATGGCGGTGACCGGCGGGCTCGCTCCCAACCAGCGACCGGTGATCGCGCGGTTGGGATTGAAGGCGCTTGCCGCGGGCAGCCTTGCCAACCTGATGAGCGCGGCGCTCGCCAGCATCTTCCTGCCGTTCTGAGCGGGGGAGAGCGCGGGGGCCGCCCATGCTTGGCTATTGGCAGGATCGATCAAGCGGGTGTAAGTCGCTGCCATGAATCAGGTTCAGACACACAAAGCCACCCGCTCGACCGCCGGAATCGCCAGCGTCTCGCTCGCTCGCCCGCTCGAGGATATCGCCGACAAGCTCGGCGAAAGCTTCTCCGAATACGGCTTTGCCGTGGTGCGCGATCACGGGATCGATCCCGAACTGATCGCCCGTGCCGAGGCAAAGTCGAAGGAATTCTTCGCGCTGCCCGACGAGGTCAAGCGCAGCTACAAGATCGAGGGCGGCGGCGGCGCGCGCGGCTACACGCCGTTCGGGACCGAGAAGGCCAAGGACGCCCAGATCTTCGACCTCAAGGAATTCTGGCACGTCGGACGCTCGCTGCCCGAAGGCCACGAACTGACCGAATACATGGCCCCCAATGTCTGGCCCGACGAGGTCGAAAGCTTCCGCAAGACCTTCACCGCGCTCTATGCCGCTTTCGAACAGGCCGGCGCCCGCGCGCTCGAGGCGATCGCGCTCCATCTTGGGCTCGATCGTCAGTTCTTCGCCCCCACGGTCGAGGACGGCAATTCGGTGATGCGGCTGCTGCACTACCCGCCGCTCGGCCCCGAAGCGCCCGAAGGCGCGATCCGCGCTGCCGCGCATGGCGACATCAACACGATCACGCTGCTCCTGGGGGCCGAGGAAGCCGGGCTCGAACTGCTCAGCCGTTCGGGCGAATGGCTCTCGGTCGAAGTGCCCGACGGCGCGATGGTGATCAATGTTGGCGACATGCTCGAACGGCTCACCGCCGGGGTCCTGCGCTCGACCACGCACCGGGTGGTCAATCCTTCGGGAGAGGCGGCACGGCGGTCACGATATTCGATGCCGTTCTTCCTCCATTTCCGGCCCGATTACATGATCGAGCCGCTGCCTTCGTGCCTCGAGCGCGGCAGCGCAGAGATCGACACCACTCCGATCAGCTCGCACGAATTCCTGTTGCAGCGGCTGCGCGAAATCAATCTCGCCTGACCTTTGCCGGGCGCGCGCGGACAGGGCGCGATTCGAAACAACCGCCGGGAGGTCAAGACGTTCCCGAAACCGATCGACCGGCTCGCATAATGTGAAATTTGCGGCCTGCTCGTTGCTTCGATGCAACACCCGGTATCGAATCGCGTCGGCTTCAGGATTTGAGGTCGCGAATCAGGGGAAAGGGTGGTGTTGGGCCACCCGGTGCGGTTGCTTTTCATCGCATTGTCACAAAACACTCCTCTCCATGCAGCGCAGTGCGCGAATTCTCGCGCGCGCCACCGCGGATCGTTATCTCTACCCAGGGGCCAAACCATGAAGATCAAATATCTCCTGGCAGCGAGCGTCGTCAGCCTCACTGCCGCCACCGCCATTGCCACGCCAGCCTATGCCCAGCAGATCACGTCGGGCGTCGAAGGTTCGATCACGGGCACCAACGGCACGCCGATCTCGGGCGCGACCGTGACCATCACCGACGAACGCACCAGCCAGGTCCGCACCGCCACCACCGGCGCCAACGGTTCCTTCCGCGTTCAGTCGCTGCCCCCTGGCGGCCCCTACACCGTCACCGTCACCGCACCGGGCTTCGAAGGCCAGACGGTCGAGAACGTGTTCACCAACATCTCGGGCAACACCAGCTTCAACTTCCGTCTCGACGCCACCGCAGCAGGCGGCGCAGACAATGTGATTGTCGTTACCGGCGCGCGTGCCCAGGTCACCCAGGTCGCTGTCGGCCCGGGCACCTCGTTCGGCACCGAAACGCTCGAGGCCTTCCCCTCGATCACCCGCGACGTTCGGGACATCATCCGTATCGACCCGCGTGTCAGCCTCGAATCGAGCAACGACGTCGATCGCATCTCGTGCCTTGGCGGCAATGACCGCACCAACACCTTCACCGTCGACGGCATCGTCCAGTCCGACGTGTTCGGTCTCAACGGTACCCCGTTCGCAGCGCGCAACTCGCTGCCGCTGCCGTTCGACGTCATCGAGCAGACCTCGGTTGAATTCGCACCGTTCGACGTCGAATATTCCGACTTCACCGGCTGTCTCATCAACGTCGTCACCAAGGCCGGTAGCAACCAGTTCCACGGTTCGGCCTTCATCACCTATTTCGACGACGGCCTTTACGCCAACTCGCTCGACGGTCGCCCGCTCAATGCGAGCGAGGAAAAGCGCTGGGGCGTGACGCTTTCGGGTCCGATCATCCCCGATCGCCTGTTCTTCTCGTTCGGCTATGAAGAAGCCGACCTCAGCCAGGGCAACAATTTCGGCCCCGCCGGCGGGGGCTTCACCAACGAAGC
>JBFHIF010000216.1:0-3643 GCA_041596595.1 Erythrobacter sp.
AGCATGGATGGCTGTCACCAAATCGCCACACCCGCGGAAAAGCGCGCTGCAGTGGACCTGCGGACCATTACGCCAGTTACATGCCGGACCTATCGAGCTAGGCTCACCGGCGGAGAGTGAAAGATGGGCCGGACACCGTCGGGCAAGCCGACCAGCTTCGACATAGCCTACCTCGCGGGGGTCTCGCAGCCCACGGTCAGCCGCGCGTTGCGCGGTGACAGCTCGGTGAGCGCGGCCACCCGGGCAAAGATCGAGGGTATTGCCCGCGATCTGAACTACACGGTCGACAAGAACGCGTCCTCTCTCCGCAGCCAGCGCTCGAACACCGTCGCTCTACTGTTTTTCGAGGATCCCACCTCGGACCAGAGCATGATCAATCCGTTCTTCCTCGGGATGCTCGGCTCGATAACCCGTGCCGCGGCCGATCGCGGGCTGGACCTTCTGATCTCCTTTCAGCGGATGGAGGACAACTGGCACCGCAAATACCAGGACAGCCACCGTGCCGATGGACTGATCCTGCTGGGTTATGGCGACTACACGCTCTACGAGGAGCGCCTCGTCCAGCTTGCCGAGCAGGGAACGCAATTCGTCCGCTGGGGGTGTGTCCGGGACGACAATATCGGCGCAACCATCGGTTCGGATAATCTGGGCGCCGGGCGTCTCGCGGGCGAACACTTGCTGGGCATCGGGTGTCAGCGCGTTGCCTTTCTCGGGCAGGCGGACGAACATTATCCCGAATTCGCGGACAGGTATCAGGGGTTGCTTGCAGCCTGCGATGCTGCGGGTATCGGGCACGATCCGGCACTTCAGGCCGACGCCCTGACCGGTGAAGAGGAAGGCTATTGCGCTATGCGCGCCCTGCTCGAAGCCAACCGCACATTTGACGGAATTTTTGCAGCGAGCGACCTGATCGCGATTGGCGCGATGCGCGCTCTCGCCGAGGCCGGCCGCAGCGTGCCTGACGATGTCGCGGTGGTGGGCTTCGACAATATTCCCGCCGCCGCGTTGACCTCGCCCCCGCTGACTACGGTGATGCAGGACATGCTGGGTGCCGGAGAGGCGCTAATCGACGCGTTGATCGGGCAGATAGAGGGCGATGAGGCGCAGTCGCGCACTCTCCCTGCCACCTTGGTCAGACGCGGCAGTACCGCGCGGCGCGGAGCGAACTCTCCTCCATAACATTCGTATGTATCTTGCCTGCCATCGCCGGTCGTGCCAGCCCCCGCCGACAATAAACGCGGGCGTGCACGGCACCCGATTGCGCAGGGGAGAGTAGATGGCGACCATGACCGCGAAACCGCGTCTGGGCTTCTGGAGCCTGTGGAACATCAGTTTCGGATTTTTCGGCATTCAGATCGGATTTGCGCTGCAAAACGCGAATATGAGCCGCGTTTTCCAGACGCTCGGCGCGAGCATGGACGACCTGCCCGCCTTGTGGATTGCCGCTCCGCTTACAGGTCTCATAGTCCAGCCGATCGTCGGCCACCTGTCTGACAGGACATGGAACCGGCTCGGTCGACGCCGGCCCTATTTTCTCACCGGGGCAATCTTCGCCGCGCTGTCGCTTTTCGTCATGCCGCTCAGCCCCGCTTTCGGCGCGCCGCTATTGTTCGCAGCGGCCATCCTGTGGGTTCTCGATGCCTCGCTCAACGTCTCGATGGAGCCGTTCCGCGCATTCGTGGGCGATATGCTCAACACCGACCAGCACAGCGCCGGCTATGCGGTCCAGACCGCCTTCATCGGTGCAGGCGCAGTTATCGGCTCGATCTTTCCGTGGTTCCTCGAACAATGGGGCGTCGCCAATGTCGCACCGGGCGGCGGGATCCCCGACACGGTCAAATGGAGCTTCTGGTTTGGCACCTTTGCCCTAGCTGCCGCGGTGCTCTGGACCGTGGTGACCACGCGCGAATATTCGCCCCAACAGATGGCCGAATTCGAGGGGAAATCGGCCGAAACGGACCACAGCTCCTCGCGTGCATTGGGAGACAAGACCTTTCTTTCGAGCGCTGTCTGGCTGGTCGCGGGATTCGCCGTCCTGCTGCTGGTGGATCCGCTCAACCTCGAAAAGGAAGTGCTGCTGCTCGGCGCCCTCCTCGCGCTCTACGGGGCTCTGAGTGCCGCCGCGATCTGGATGGCCCGCTCGGGCCGGCACGCCAATATGCTTTCCAGCATCGTGGGCGATTTTGCAGGCATGCCGGAAGTGATGAAGCGCTTGGCGCTGGTTCAGTTCTTCAGCTGGTTCGCCTTGTTCATCATGTGGATCAACACGACACCGGTGGTGACGCAATATGTCTTCGGCAGCACCGATACGACGAGCGCCGCCTACAACGATGGGGCCAGCTGGGTGAGCGTGCTGTTCACGGTCTATAACGGGGTGGCGGCGATTGCCGCGCTGGCGATGCTTCCGTGGCTCAGTCGAACGATCGGCCAGGTCAGGACCCACGCGCTCTGTCTGGCGCTGGGATCGCTCGGTTTCCTGATGTTCTTCTTCGTTCGCGATGCGAAAGTGCTGTTGCTGGCGGAAATCGGCATCGGGATTGCGTGGGCGAGCATCCTTGCCATGCCCTATGCGATTCTCGCGTCAAACCTGCCGCAGTCAAAGCTCGGCGTGTTCATGGGGCTGTTCAACATCTTCATCGTCGTGCCGCAGCTGCTGGTGGCGACGGTGATGGGTTCGATCATGATGGCGCTGTTCCCGGGCGAACCGATCTGGACCATGCTGTTTGCTGCCGCCGCCTGGGCGCTTGCAGCACTCGCGACCTTGCGGGTGAGCGACGCCTTGCCGCAATCGTCCCGCGCGGGTCGGCCCTAGCCGAGCACTTCCTCCACCCACTCCGGCACGATCCGCCCGGCAGGGCCGTGGCGTGCCTCGTGAAAAACCGGCGTGCCATCGCTCGGTTCGAGATTGAGTTCGAGCGTTCGAGCGCCCGCCCGGCGCGCCTCTCCGACAAATCCGGCGGCGGGATAGACTGCGCCGCTTGTGCCAATGCTGACAAAAAGATCGGCAGCGTCGAGCGCGGCGTAGATCCGCTCCATCTGATAGGGCATCTCGCCAAACCACACGACATCCGGCCGCAGGCCCCGCACGCCGCAAACCGGACATGGCGGACGGTCGCTCATCGGAGCATCCCAGGCGCTGCGGATTTCGCAGGCGCAGCATAGCGCGCTCTTGAGTTCGCCGTGCATGTGCAGCACCCGGCGCGACCCGGCGCGTTCGTGCAGATCGTCGACGTTCTGCGTGACCAGGAGCAATTCACCCCGCCATTCCCGCTCGAGCCTGGCGAGCGCGCGGTGCGCCGGATTGGGTTCGACTTTCGCCAGCGCAGAGCGCCGCGCATCGTAGAAGCCGAGCACGAGGTCGGGATCGCGCGCGAAGCCTTCGGGCGTGGCGACATCCTCGACCCGGTGGCGTTCCCACAACCCGCCGGCATCGCGGAAGGTGTCGATCCCGCTTTCTGCGGAAATCCCTGCGCCGGTAAGGATGACGATACGTTCGATCTCTGCCATGTAGGTGTTCAAACACGGCATGGGGCACGCAATCAATGGCGCAATTTGCAATCATCGGTCACAAGGGTCGCATGGGGCGCGCGCTCGCCGACGCGGTCGAGAGTGCGGGGCATGAATTCTGCGTAGGCGTCGACCG
>JBFHIF010000217.1:0-3607 GCA_041596595.1 Erythrobacter sp.
GTTCGCGCGTATCGCAGCGCAGCGTCCACAGGTCGCCGATCGTGCCCGAGCTCATCGATAGCCTGAGCGCGACGCTCTCGGGATAGGCTTCGGTGAGAAGCGCAGCGATATTGCGTCCATCGAACAGCTCGTGTTCGCGCACGAAACGTTCGAACTCCTCGCGGATCGGTTCGATCTCGGCCGCAGGGTCGAGATGGAGGAAAACGGGGCCGGTCAATTGCTCGGTGCTGCGCGACCAGTTCTCGAAACTGTCGTCGAGGAAGCGCGCGGTGGGGATGATGATCACCCGTTCATCCCATGTCCGCACCGTCACGAAGCTCATGTGGATTTCCTCGATACGCCCGGCATCGCCATCGACCTTGACGAGGTCACCGATCCGCATCGGCTCTGTCAGGGCAACCTGCAGGCCTGCGATCATCGACTTGAGGGCCGGCTGTGCCGCCGCACCGATGGCCAGCGCTGCAAGACCGGCCGATGCCAGCATGGTCGTGCCGATCGCCCGCACCGAGGGGATGGAGAAAAGCATCAGGCCGATCGTGATGAGGACGATTGCGAAGATCGCGATGCGAGAAAGGACCGCGATCCGGGTCTTGCGGCTACGCATCGAGACAGGATCGCCCTGGCCTTCGATCTGCGCGCCCAGGGCCGCAGTCAGACCACGCACGATGTTATAGGCAATCCAGCCCAGCAGCGCCGGGCGAAGAAACTGCGCCAGCGGTTCCCACACCGAATACAGCGTCGGATCGAATTGCGCTGCGAGCGTGATGCCGATCGCAATGAACGACCACTTGATCGGGCTGCGCACGCGGCGGATCACGTGCTCGTCGAGATTGTATTCCGACATGCGGGTGACGCGGTTCACCACCCCGAACACGACCCGGTAAGCCACGTAGGACAGCACGACCGCAATGACGACGATCAGCGCAGCCGCGGCAGCGTCGCGCAGAAGGGTATCGTAATCGATGTTCCAGCGGGCAGGGTTCAGATCGTCGAACATGGTCTGCCAGCTATGGCCCTTCGGCGGGTAATTCAACCTTTGTCGCCAAAGCGCACCGAGGTCAGTGGGCCGCATCCCATGAGGCGCCGATCCCGATATCGACCGCCAGAGGCACGTCGAGCGTGACGGCCGGAAGCGCGGCTTCGGCCATCACCCGCTCGATTACGGGAGAAGCCGCTGCGACATCGCTCTCGGGCAGTTCGAACACCAGCTCGTCGTGCACCTGCAGCAGCATCCGGACCTCGCGCAGGCCGGCTTCTTCGAGCGCAGGCAGCATCCGGACCATGGCGCGCTTTATGATATCGGCGCTGGTGCCCTGGATCGGCGCGTTGATCGCGGCGCGTTCGGAACCCTGCCGTTCGGCCTGGTTTCGCGAGCCGATCCGCGGAAACCAGGTCTTTCGCCCGAAAAGCGTCTGCGAATAGCCGCGCTCACGCACCGTTTCGAGAGTCTCGAGGATGTAACGCTGGATCCCGGGGAAGCGCTGGAAATAGGTGTCGATCATGTCCTGCGCCTCTTCGGCGCTCACTTCCAGTCGCCCGGCCAGTCCCCAGCGCGAGATCCCGTAGAGAATGGCAAAATTGATCGTCTTGGCGCGCGCACGCGTATCGCGGTTGACTTCGCCGAACATCTCCTTCGCGGTGCGCGCGTGGATGTCTTCGCCTTCCGCAAACGCGGCTTTCAGCGTGTCGACATCGGCCATGTGCGCTGCCAGCCTGAGCTCGATCTGCGAATAGTCGGCGGCAAGCAGGACATTGCCCGGCTCGGGCACGAACGCCTCACGGATCTGGCGGCCGATCGCGGTGCGGATCGGAATGTTCTGAAGGTTGGGATCTGTGGAACTCAACCGACCGGTCTGGGCGCCGACGAGGCTGTAACTCGTGTGCACCCGCCCGGTGTCAGGATTGATCTGCGCCTGGAGGGCATCGGTATAGGTCGATTTCAGTTTTGACAGGTGGCGCCATTCGAGCACCTTCTTCGCGATACCTTCGCCATCACCGGCCAGCTTTTCCAGCACCGACTGGTCGGTTGAATACTGTCCGCTCTTGCCCTTTTTGCCGCCCGTGAACCCCATTTTTTCGAACAGAATCTCCCCCAGTTGCTTCGGGCTGCCCACGGCAAATTCCTGGCCGGCAATCGCGTGGATCTGAGCTTCGAGCGCGGCGGATTGGGTCGCAAATTCCTCGGACAATCCGGCAAGCCGAGCGCGGTCGACCTTGACCCCTTCTCTTTCCATTCGCGCGACCACAGGGATCAGCGGGCGGTCGACACGTTCGTAAACCGAAGATCCGCCTTCAATCGCGAGCCGCGGCTTGAGGTGCTGGTAAAGTCGCCAGGTGATGTCGGCATCCTCGGCGGCGTATTCGGTCGCCTTGTCGAGGGGGACCTCTCCAAACGGGATCGCCTTCTTGCCTGTCCCGCAGACCTCCTTGAACGCGATCGCGGTATGGCCGAGGTGCCGTTCGCACAATTCGTCCATCCCATGACCCCCGCCGATGCCGGCTTCGCCCCGACCAGCGTCAAGAGCGAAGCTGACAATCATCGTGTCCTCGATAGGTGAGACTTCGATCCCGTAGCGCGCGAGAACATTCAGGTCATACTTGCCGTTCTGGAAGACCTTTATGACCGCCTGATCGGCCAGCAGCGGGGCAAGAATCGCCAACGCCTCTTTGCGGTCGACCTGTTCGGGCCGTTCGGAAAACATGTCGCTGCCACCGTGGGTAAACGGAATGTAGCACGCCTCGTTCGGACCCACTGCAAGGCTGACCCCGACCAGATCGGCACGCATCGCATCGAGCGACGATGTCTCGGTGTCGACCGCGACAAGACGCGCGGCTTTTGCCCGCTGAACCCATGCGTGGAGCCGCTCGATGGTCTGAACCGTCTCGTAGGCCGAACGATCGACCGCAGGCATTTCGGGAACGGGCTGCGTGTTGCCCTCTACCGAACCCGGATCGCTCTCGGTGTCGCGCTTGGCGGGGTTGAGGTTGTTGGGTCGCCCGGGGCTGCCGCTCCCGGCGTCGAGCCGGCGCAGCAAGGATGTGAATCCGTGCTTTTCGAGGAAGGCGGAGAGGGGCTCGGGCGGAATACCATCGAGCTTCATGTCCTCGATCGGCTCGGGAAGTTCGCAATCTTCCTTCAGGGTGACCAACACCCGGCTCAGTTCGGCATCTGCGCGGCCCTCGATAAGCCGTTCCTTGAGCTTTGAAGCCTTCATCTGCGGCGCGTGATCGAGTGCAGCGGCAAGCGAGCCGTGCTCCGCGATCAGTTTGCTCGCGGTCTTGGGGCCGATTCCGTAAATTCCCGGAATATTGTCGACGCTATCGCCCATCAGCGCCAGCACGTCGCCCACCAGTTCGGGCCCGACGCCGAACTTTGCCTCGACCTCGTCGACATAGATCCGCTGGCTCTTCATAGTGTCGAGCATGTCGATTCGCGCCCCGTCGACCTCTCCGACCAGCTGCATCAGGTCCTTGTCCGAGGAGACGATGGTGACGTTCCAGCCGCGTCGCTGCGCCTCGCGCGCATAGGTCGCGATCAGATCGTCAGCTTCGAAGCCCTGGACTTCGATGCAAGGAAGGCTGAATGCCCGAGTCGCATCGCGTATCA
>JBFHIF010000218.1:0-3584 GCA_041596595.1 Erythrobacter sp.
GCCGCACAGCACCAGCCCGACAGACTTCCCGGCAAAGCGCTCCGGGTTCTCGAGCACTGCGGCGAGCCCTGCGGCGCCCGCGCCTTCGACCACGGTCTTCTCGATCTGGAGCAGCAGCGACACTGCCTTTTCGAGCGAGGGTTCGTCGACCAGCAGAATATCGTCGACCCGCTCGGCGATGACCTTGGCCGTGAATTCGCCCGGCTTCTTGACCGCGATCCCTTCAGCCAGCGTGTCGCCGCCGCATTCGTGGCTCTCACCCTTTATCCGGTCGAACATCGAGGGGAACAGTGCGGCCTGAACCCCGATCACTTCAATCTGCGGATTGAGGGTCTTGGCGACCGTCGCCATGCCCGAAATCAACCCCCCGCCCCCGATCGGCGTGACGAAGCAGTCAAGGTCGGGCTTCACTTCTAGCATTTCGAGCGCGACCGTGCCCTGCCCTGCCGCAATCCGCGGATCGTCGAAGGGATGCACGAATGTCAGCGAACGTTCGGCCTCGAGAGTGCGGGCATGGGCATGGGCATCGTCGAACGTCTCGCCTTCGAGCACCACGTTCCCGCCGACGCTTTCGGTCTGCATCACTTTCACCGTTGGCGTGGTGCGCGGCATGACGATCGTCACCGGCACGCCGAGCCGCGTCCCGTGATAGGAAAGGCCCTGCGAGTGATTGCCCGCCGAAGCCGCGATCACGCCGCGACGCTTCTGTTCGTCGGTCAGCTGCAGCAGCGCGTTCAAGGCGCCGCGCTCCTTGTAGGCGGCGGTGAACTGAAGGTTCTCGAACTTGAGCCAGATATCGGCCCCGGTAATCTCCGACAAGGTTGTCGAGCGCATCATCGGGGTCTTGACCACCGCGCCCTCGATCCGGGCGGCGGCTTCGCGCACGTCATCGATGGTCAGCGCATCGGGGCCAGGGGATGCGGATGGGCGCTCGGACGCGCGGGAGGCTTGCTCGGTGGTCATGATGCGGTCGCGGTAAAAGGTTGCACGCGCAAGGGCAATGGACTCGTTTCGGGCGATCCCCGCGTATGCGCACTGCCCGTTGGCAAGCGTGGCAAAGCGCATTAGGCACTCGCGCCATGAAGCAAGTGCAATCGCTGGCCTTTATCGGCCTTGGGGTGATGGGGGGTCCGATGGCGGGCCATCTCGCCAGGGCTGGTTTCCCGGTCACAGCCTATAACCGCTCTCAGGAGCGCGCGGATCGCTGGCGCGACAAATGGGCCGAGGATGGTCTGGAGATCGCTTTTGCGGCCAGCCCTGCACAGGCGGCAAAGGATGCCGACCTCGTGTTCCTCTGCGTCGGAAACGACGAGGATGTCGCCGAGATCGCGCTGGGCCTCAAAGGGGTGCTGGCCTCGATGCGCCCGGGCGCATTGCTGGTCGATCACACCACCACGTCCGCCGACATGGCGCGCCAGCTGGCGGCCGAGGCGCAACAGCACGAGGTGGATTTCGTCGATGCACCGGTCAGCGGCGGCGAGGCAGGCGCGGTGAACGGGCAACTCGCAGTGATGTGCGGCGGCCAGCAATCGGCGGTGGAGCGCGCCCGGCCGGTAATGGACTGCTACGCCAAGCGAATCGTGCATGTCGGACCGGTCGGTGCCGGGCAGACCGCCAAGATGGCCAACCAGATGTGCATCGCCGGGATCCTTGGCGGCCTTGGCGAAGCGATCCGCCTGGCCGAGGCAGCAGGGCTTGATCTCGACCAGACCTATCAGGCGATTTCCGGCGGCGCCGCGCAAAGCTGGCAAATGGACAACCGCTGGGAAACGATGACGCGCGGCGAATTCGATTTCGGCTTCGCGATCGACTGGATGCGCAAGGATCTCGGCTATGCGCTGGCCGAGGCGCGCAGGCTCGGCATGTCCGCTCCGGTCACCGCGCTTGTCGATCAGTTCTATGCAGAAATTCAGGCTCAGGGCGCGGGACGGAGCGACACCAGCGCGCTGATTACCCGGCTCCCGCAGGCCAAACCCGAAAAAGGATGAATGCAATGCGTTTCGTAACCCGCGCTCTTGCCGCGGTGGCGGCTCTCCTCGCCGCGCCCGCAGCCGCCGATACCCTCGTCTATAATGTTGACGGGCTGACGATCGGCGAAGATGGCGAATTGCAGCGCTTCAACGCGCTCGTATACGACGACGACGGGATCGTCCGGCGTGTCCTGACGCGCGGCGAGAAACGCCCGACCGACGTCGATTTCGCGGTCGATGGCGAAGGGCGCGTGATGCTGCCCGGCATGATCGATGCCCACGTCCACGTGATGGGTATCGGCTTCGGGGCGTTGCTGCTCGACCTCTCGGACACCAATTCGCTCGACGAGGCTCTTTCGAAGATCGCCCGATTTGCCGAGGAAAATCCGGGGCGTCCCTGGATCCTCGGGCGTGGGTGGAACCAGGAGAAATGGGGGCTCGGCCGGTTCCCGACCGCCGCGGAACTCGATACCGCCGTGGCTGATCGCCCGGTCTGGCTCCAGCGGGTCGACGGTCATGCCGGCTGGGCCAACACGATGGCGCTCGAGATCGCGGGGGTCACCGCCGCGACGAAGGATGTCGCCGGAGGGCGGATCATCCGCAAACCGGGCAGCCGTGATCCGGCCGGGGTCTTCATCGATGCTGCCGAGGCGCTGGTAGCCAAGCACGTCCCCGCGCCGCGTCCGCGCGACCGCGACGTGGCGCTCGCCAAGGCGCAGGAAATCCTGCTCAACAACGGCATCACCGCGGTTGCCGACATGGGAACGAGCATCGAGGACTGGCAGGCCTTCCGCCGTGCGGGCGACCTCGGCGCGCTCAACATCCGCATCATGGCCTATGCCGATTCGCCCGAGAACATGAAGCTCATCGCCGGCCCCGGACCGACACCCTGGCTGTATGACGACAAGCTGCGGATGGGCGGGATCAAGCTCTATCTCGACGGTGCGCTCGGTTCGAGAGGCGCGTCGCTCAAGGAACCCTATGCCGACGAACCGACCACAAGGGGTCTCCCGCTGCTGACCCAGGCGCAATTGCGCAACCTGATGAGCCTGGCTGCGATGGACGGCTTCCAAACCGCCATCCACGCGATCGGCGATGCCGCCAATGCCGAGGTGCTGCTCGCCATCGAGGAACTGACCGAGAGCTATGACGGCGATCGCCGCTGGCGGATTGAACACGCGCAGGTGGTGGATCCGGCAGAACTCGCAGAATTCGGCAAACACGGCGTCATCGCCTCGATGCAGCCCCTTCACCAGACATCGGATCGGCTGATGGCCGAGGCGCGGCTCGGGCCCGACCGGCTTGAAGGGGCCTATGCCTGGCGCAGCGTGCTCGACGCAGGCGGGCGGGTTGCCTTCGGCTCGGATGCACCGGTCGAACCGGCAGATGCCTTCGCTGGGCTCGCCGTCGCGATCAGCCGCATGGACGAGGCCGGCCAACCGTTCGGCGGCTGGTTCCCGCAGCAGACCGTGAGCCGGGAAGCCGCACTCAAGGCCTTTACCGCCGATGCAGCCTATGCCGGGTTCGCCGATGGCCGGTTCGGGAGGCTGATCCCGGGCGAGCGGGCCGATTTCCTGCTGGTCGACCGCGATCCGATGCTGGCAACGCCCGACC
>JBFHIF010000219.1:0-3574 GCA_041596595.1 Erythrobacter sp.
GATCGCGACCTGCAGTTCGCGCGCAAGCTCCTGCATCGCGATCACGCTCGGATGCTCGGCTGTCGGACGGGCGAGCGCGAACAGCGCCTCGTCCTCGACCCGGCAAAAATAGGGGCCCGAGAACAGCTCGGGCGGCAGGATCAGCCGAGCGCCCTTCGACGCGGCCTCGCGGACCAACTGGGAAACGGCCTCGATATTAGCGCTTTCCTCTTCGCGGGCCAGTGCGAGCTGGAGGGCGGCCAGGGTAATTGTGCTCATAGGCGGCTCGGATTACTTGGCCCGTCGCGCGAAGTCCACTTGCTCTGCGAACCGGCCTTCCAGCAAGGACGCCGCCATGCTCAGATGGTCTTGCGGAACAGCAGCGTCATCCGGTCGCTTTCACCGATCGCCTCGTATTTTTCGCGGTCTTTGTCGCCCAGCGCGAAAGTCGGGGGGAGCGTCCACACGCCGGCTTCGTGATCGGCCGGATCGTCGGGATTGGCATTGATCTCGGACGTTCCGACCAGTTCGAAACCCTGGCTCTCGAACCAGGCGATGAGATCGGCCTGCCTGAGATAGCCCTTGTTGCCATCGACATATTCGTCGGGCGCATCGAGCCTCGCGCGGTGCTGGACCACGCCCAGAAGCGCACCCGGCTTCATCGTCGAACGCAGCGCGGCAATCTCGTCTTCGGCGATCCCCCACCGCAGCAGATTGTGCATCATGCGGATGATCAGCACCCGGTCGACCTGCCCGTTGAGGCTCTCGGGCACGTTGTTGCCGAAATGGAAGGGCAGCTTTTCCGGCGCGATACCGAGCGCCTTGGACTGGGTAGCCGAGAAACCGGCCGCGCCTTCGCGCAGCCGCGCCTTGAAGCTCTCGTCGAGCGCATCGACCGTGTCGGGATCGAAGCCGACCGCGATGAAGCGGCCCTTTTCAGCAAGGTAAGGCGCGAGGATCCGCGTGTACCATCCCGAACCGGGGGCATATTCGATCACCGTGTGATGCGGCTCGACATCGAAGAAGGTCAGCGTTTCCGCCGGATGGCGATGGGCATCGCGCGCGCTGTCCTCCTTGCGGCGTTCGTGTGCGAGCACTTCGGCGAGCTTGGCCTCGCTCGGCGCCTCGAACGAGGCGACCGGCGGCTCGGCGGCTTCGGGGGCACAGGCGGGCACCGCGAGTGCCAAGCCTGCCGCGAGAGCAATCATCGGTGCCTTCATCCGAGCCTCCTTGGTCAATCGGCCTTGCGGAACAGCAAGGTCATCCGGTCACTTTCTCCGATCTCGAGATATTTCGCGCGGTTTTCCTCACCATAGCGCAGGACCGGGGGCAGCGTCCAAACCCCGCCGGGCCAGTTGGCCGGATCGGCAGGGTTGGCGTTGATCTCGCTGCTTTGCACCAGCTCGAAGCCATTGGCCTTGAAGATCGCGACCACCTGCTCGGTCTTCATGTAGCCGGGCGCGGGCGAGTAATCGTCGAAACTCGCCTTGGCCGGAGCGCGGTGCTGCACCACGCCGACGAGGCCATCTTTCTTGAGCATCTTGCGCACCGCGTCGAGCACGTCGTCGGCGCTGTTGCCGTTGGCGAGCCCGTGCATCGAGCGGATGATCAGCGCCCGGTCGACCGTCCCCGCGATCCCTTCGGGCATCTCGTCGATCTCGAAAGCGGTGATCTTGTCGCTCGGCACGCCGAGCGCCTGCGAATGGTCGGCGGTGAACCGCTCGGTCCATCCCTTCGCGCGCACCTCGGCCGCCCGGTTGGGATAGGTGCCGCCCGAACTGTCTTCTTCGAACGCGATATACTTGCCCTGCGGGACGATCCACGGCGCAAGCACGCGGGTGTACCAGCCGCCGCCCGGCGCGAATTCGGCGACGGTCATCGTCGGCTCGACCCGGAAGAAGGCCAGCGTTTCTGCCGGGTGGCGATATTGATCACGCGCCCGGTCGCCGTCGCGACGTTCGTGAGCGAGAACGTCCTCAAGGCTGGGCGCGGCCATTTCGGCGTGATGATCGGCCGCAGCCGGCGCGGTAAGGGCGGCAGCGGCGCCACCGGCCAGCAATGCAGCGGCGACCAGGGAAAGCGATTTCATGGGGCAGTCCTCTCGGCTTGGTTTGTCCTTGTGCGCCAACCGTGGCGCAGCCTCGCCGCCTTGGCAAGCCACGCACGTATCGCGCTCGATCACAACCCCTTACAATGAACCACCGGGACCCTATCTCGCGGGATCAGGACAAGGAGAATCATTGCAGATGGAACAGGCGATCGTGGCAGGCGGGTGCTTCTGGTGCACCGAGGCGGTGTTTCGCGACGTGGTCGGGGTGAGCGAGGTCGAGAGCGGTTATATCGGCGGCGACACCCCCGATCCCACCTACAAGCAGGTGTGCAGCGGCGAGACCGGCCATGCCGAGGCGATCCGGGTGAGTTTCGATCCCGACACGATCAGCCTTTCCGAGATCTACGACGTGTTCCTCGGCACCCACGATCCGACCCAGCTCAACCGCCAGGGCAACGATGTCGGCACCCAGTATCGCAGCGCGATCTTCCCGCTGTCGGACGAGCAGGCGCGCGAGGCCGAGGCCGCGATCGGGCGCTGGAACGCCGAGAACGGCAAGAGGGCGGTGACCACGATCGAAGGCCTCGACGGCGGCGCGCAAGGCAAGGAATGGTATCCGGCGGAGGATTACCATCAGGAATACTGGGAGGGCGAAGGCCAGCGCAATCCCTATTGCCTCGCGGTCATTCCGCCCAAGCTGATGAAATTGCGCAAGTCGTTTCAGGACAAGGTCAAGTCGTAAGCGCGCAGGGGATCACACAACGGTGAAGCTCGAACGATCCTATACCAGCGACCACGCGGTCGATGCTTCGCGCACGGTGCATTTCGCCTGTTCGACCGATCGGACCGAGTGGCCCTGGCTCGCGCTCGGCCCGCATCATCCGGTGGTGGTCCAGGCGCAGACGTTCTGGGCGAGCGTGGGCGCGAGCAACGCGCTGGGATCGATGCGCGAAGGCCAATGGTCCGCGCTCACCTGGGCCGATTGGCGCTGCGGCGCTGATGATGTCGGCGAGGTGGTGCGCGGGACCTATGCGCGCGAGGGCGAGGGCAAGGACGAGGTATTCGTCGTCACACTCTACGACGCGCAGGACCGCGAAGTGGTCGTGATGCGCGGGCGCGGCGTGGTGTTCCGCAACCGCAATTTCGAGCAATGGCGCGCCGAGGCCAAGCGCGAAGCCGCGCAGCGCGCTGCCAGCGAAGCCCCGCCTGCACCGTCACGATGGGCCAGCCGCGAGGCGCTGGGATTGGGTCCGGGCGAGCACCCGCTCATCGCCGCGCCGGATGAGCCGCGGCAGGACAGCTATCTCGCGCTCGTCACTTTCGAGAACGGGCTCCCACCAGCAAATCCGATGCTTTCCGGGTCGGGCGATCACGTCAACACGGTTCACATGGTCGAAACCGCCCGGCAGGCGCTGTGCCTGCTCAGCGGCGATCCTTCGCCGAGGATCACCGGCGGCGAGATGCAGCTTTCGCGCTATGTTGAACTCGGCACGCCTTTCACGCTTGATGTGACCGCGCACGAAGAGGCCAGGACCGCGTTCTCGC
>JBFHIF010000220.1:0-3568 GCA_041596595.1 Erythrobacter sp.
GTGCCACCCGACAGACGGTATTCGGTGGTGGTGGTCGGCCCGCCCAGTGCGCCGCCGCTCGACAGAACCATTCTCGCGACGCTCGCCAGCGAAGCGCAATAATAGTCGGCAGTCCACTCGATCAGGCGACGCAGCGCTTTCGAGAAGGGGGGGACCGGCACGACTTCGCGCAGCGGTCTCAGCTTGCTCGCATCGACCTGTTTTCCGGGCAGCCGGCCTTCGTCCCAGACGATTCCCATCACCGTTCGCGGACCAAGCGGAGCGATGACAACGCTGCCGGGTTCGACGTGCATCGCTTCGGGCACGCTGTAATCGAGAGCGCCCAGGGCGGAATTCATCACAAGGAGTCGGGCGCGGTTCATCGGAACCGATACATATGGAGCGCGATTGCGCTTTCATACAAGGAGTCCGCACATGGATATGAACGACATCGCCAATCGTCCCCTCGGCCGCAGGGCCTGGTTGAAAGGAGCCGCCGGGGCCGCGGCCATCGCCGCGCTGCCTGCCTGTTCGACCTATCCCGGCTTCAGTCTGACTGAAGCGGTGCGACGTCTGCTGCTGCTGTCGAGCGAGCAGGCCTTCATGCGATTGACCGCTCCCGACGGATACTGGGACGAGCAGGTCGCCCGAATCGGGCTCGGCAATATGCTCGGCACGCGCGGGGATGTCCTGTCGCGCATTCTGACTTCCACCCTGTTCAAGCGCCGGCTTGAAGATGCCTTCGCCGACATCGCGATCGAGGCGTCCTACCGGGCCGCCCCGATCGTGACCGACGCAGTGAGGGTCATCGGCCTTTCCAATGCGATCGATCTAGTTCGCGGCGGACCGCGCGCGGCGACCACCGCCTTGCGCGGCGAGATGGGCGGGCGCCTGATCGATGCGATGGTTCCCGAACTGGGCGACGCGATCCGCGTGGCATCGGATCCGCTGGTCGCCGATTTGATCAACGCCGCGACCGGGACCGATATCGGCGGTATCGCACAGCGCCTCGCGGGCAATGTCGATGACGCGATCTGGCGCGAGATGGGATACGAGGAAGAGCGGATTCGCGCCAATCCCGAAGCCACCCGCGATCCGCTGCTGATCGGTGTGTTTGGAGCCGGGGCGCGGATCTGACCGCGCTCCTGTGGCCGAATCGGTTGGACATCTGGCCTAGAGTGCGGGGGTGTGCCATCCCCCGCACCAACCGAATCGCACCCCGCAAGGCAGGAGACCCCGACCGATGAAATTCTTTGTCGACACAGCCGAAATCGACGACATCCGCGAATTGGCAGCGACAGGGCTGCTCGACGGGGTCACCACCAACCCTTCGCTGATCCACAAGTCGGGCCGCGACTTCATGGAAGTGACCCGCGAGATCTGCGGGATCGTCGATGGTCCGGTGAGCGCCGAAGTCGTCGCGCTCGATCACGAGACGATGATGAAAGAGGCCGAGGTGCTGCGCAAGATCGCGGACAATGTCTGCATCAAGGTCCCGCTCACCGTAGATGGTCTGAAGACCTGCAAGGCGCTCACCGAAGACGGGACAATGGTCAACGTTACCTTGTGTTTTTCGGCCAACCAGGCGCTGCTCGCGGCAAAGGCCGGGGCGACCTTCATTTCGCCCTTCGTCGGACGCCATGACGACAACGGCACGGACGGGATGGACCTTATCCGCGATATCCGCTTGATCTACGACAATTACCTGTTCGACACCGAGATCCTCGTTGCCAGCGTGAGGCACACCAACCACGTCCTCGAAAGCGCAAGGATCGGCGCCGACGTGATGACCGCGCCGCCCAAGGTGATCCATGCATTGTTCAAGCACGTGCTCACCGAAAAGGGGATCGAGGGGTTCCTTGCTGACTGGGAAAAGACGGGACAAAGCATCCTGTAATCCCTAACTCGCGGGATGAAATGGCCGACCAATCCCCTCTCGACAGGTTCAAGCAGGCACTGACCGCTGCCAGCCGCGCGATCGCGCGTGATGGCGAGGTCGAGGTCGCGTGGAGCGCTGACGTGCCCGGCGCGGCGGGCAATCGTTTTCGCGTGCCTCTGCCCGGACGCGACCTGCCTGCCGAGCAGGTGAGCGAGGCGCGCGGTTTTGCCGACAGCTTCGCGCTCAAGCTGCTGCACCACGATGCCGGCCTACACGCCGGTGCCGCGCCGCCGGAGCCGGTCGCGCGGGCTGCCTATGATGCGATCGAGCAGGTCCGCTACGAGGCGCTCGGGGCCAATTCCTATGGCGGGATGAGGGGCAATCTCGAGGCGGCAACGAGGCTTCGCACCGCGGGCGACGATATCGTGCGCGCGCAGAATTCCTCCGAGGTTCCGATCCAGACGGCGCTTTCGCTCCTGCTGCGCGAGCAGTTGACCGGTGAGCCGATCCCGGACCGGGCCCGCGCCGGGATCGAACTGGTCCGCGAATTCATCGAGGACAAGGTCGGCGAGAGCTTCTCCGCGCTGAGCGCGCGGCTCGACGATCAGCAGGCCTTTCAGAAACTCGCGCTCGATATCCTGCGCGATCTCGATCTGACGCGGCCTACCGATGCGCCCGACGAGGCCGACAATGATGACGGCGAGGACGAGGACGGGTCCGAGGAGGACCAGTCCGAAGACGAGCAGGACGAAGGCGATAGCGGCGCGCAATCGGCCGAGATGGCGGGCGAGGCCTCCGACGGCCAGGACGAGGGCGATACCGAGAGCGAGCTTTCGGCCGATGAGGATTTCGAGGACGGCGAGGCCGGAGAGGAAGGCGACAGCGCCAACGCCCCTGTCCGCCCCAACCGCCCGCAGGCCGACATCCCACAGGGGCTCGATTATAAGGCCTATACGACCCGTTTCGACGAGGAAATCGCCGCGCCCGAATTGTGCGATGCCGAAGAGCTGGACCGGCTGCGCGCTTATCTCGACAGCCAGTTGACCGGGCTCCAGGGGATCGTCACGCGGCTCGCCAACCGGCTCCAGCGCCGGTTGATGGCGCAGCAGAACCGCAGCTGGGATTTCGACCAGGAAGAAGGTGTTCTCGATGCCGCGCGGCTGGCCCGCGTGGTGGTCTCCCCCGGCACGGCGCTGTCCTACAAGGTCGAGCGCGATGTCGACTTCAAGGATACCGTGGTCACCCTGCTGATCGACAATTCGGGCTCGATGCGCGGACGCCCGATCTCGATCGCGGCGATCAGCGCCGATATCCTTGCGCGGACGCTTGAGCGGTGCGGCGTAAAAACCGAAATCCTCGGCTTCACCACGCGCGCATGGAAGGGCGGGCAGAGCCGCGAGGCCTGGCTGGCCGATGGCAAGCCCGCCGATCCCGGTCGTCTCAACGATCTGCGCCATATCATCTACAAGCAGGCCGACGAGCCGTGGCGCCGCGCGCGTCGCAATCTCGGGCTGATGATGCGCGAAGGCCTGCTCAAGGAAAATATCGACGGCGAGGCGCTGATGTGGGCGCATTCGCGGCTGATTCACCGCCCCGAAGAGCGCCGCATCCTGATGGTGATTTCCGACGGCGCCCCGGTCGACGATTCGACGCTCAGCGTGAACAGCGCGGGCTATCTCGAAGCGCACCTGCGCGGCGTGATCGAATGGA
>JBFHIF010000221.1:0-3564 GCA_041596595.1 Erythrobacter sp.
CGAGCCGCGCGGAAAGCCCGAAAAGGCATCGGTCCCGCGGGTCCGGTCCTTGCGGATATCGCGCGCGGCGAACACCCGGTCGCCCATCACCACCAGCACCCCGCGCCCCGCCGCATTGGCGTCGGCCGCGACCCGCATCGCGTTGGCGAAGTTCCTGAGGCCATCATAGCCCACCGCGGTCGCGGGCCGCATCGCGCCGACCAGCACCACCGGCTTGGTCGCGGGCAAAGTGAGGTCGAGCAGGAAGGAGGTTTCCTCCACCGTATCGGTTCCATGGGTGATGATGATCCCGTCCCAGTCGGGATCGTCGATCGCAGCGCGCGCCTGGTCGTGCAGTGCGCGCCATATCGCCGGGGTCATGTCCTCCGAACCGACCGCGGCGATCTGCCGCCCGGTCATCCGGGACGGGATGCCCAGTTCCTCGACCCGTTCGAGGAAGCTCTCGATCCCGATCAGGCCGGGTCGGTAATCGTGCCGGGTTGGCGAATCGGCGGCTCCGGCAATGGTGCCGCCGGTGGCGAGAACGAGAAGGCGCGGGATCGTCATGGCCGCGGCTTAGCGCGCCCATCGGGCCCGCGCCACAAGACTGTATTGATTTTGCCGCGCGCGCCGCTAGAAGCCCCTCACCCGGCGCGCCATCGCGCCTTCGTGTCGTGGGGCGATTAGCTCAGTTGGTAGAGCATCTCGTTTACACCGAGAGGGTCGGCAGTTCGAGCCTGTCATCGCCCACCACGACGCAGCGACCTGCGACAATCTCAGAATTCGATCGCGCGAACGATCTCTCCCGCCTCGCGCGGAGGAGAACCCGGTGACGAGCGAATCAGCCAGCCCGCGCTGGCGAGTGCGGCCTGCATGCCGCTTTGCTGGTTGCCGATCGGACGCAGGCCGTCGCTCTCGAGGCTGGCCCTGAAGAACGTCTCGCGGTTGCCGGTCTCGGGCAGGGGCTGTGCGAGCGGCAGGCTGCGCCATTGCAGCACTTCGCCCGGTGCCTCGCCCTCGAGCGCCGCCAGCAAGGGCACGAGCAGGAGCCGGGCGGTGACCATGGCAGAAGTCGGGTTGCCGGGCAGTCCGAGGACCCATCGGCCCCGCGCCTTGCCGAGCCAGACCGGCTTGCCCGGTTTGATCGCGACCCTCGAAAACAGCAGTTCGAGCCCGTGGCGCTCGAACATCGAGCGCGCCAGATCGCGCTCGCCCACCGATGCGCCGCCGGTCACGATCACCACGTTGGCGCGATCGAGCATTTCGTCGGCCAATCGTTCGAGCGCCGGCAGATCGTCCGCGCCGATCGCCCGGGCCATGATCTTCGCGCCCGCCTGCTCGGCCAAGGCCGAGACCCCAAGGGTGATACTGTCAGGGATCGCGTCATCACGCGAATGTGCCTCGCCCGGCTTTGCGAGTTCGTCCCCGGTGCCAATGATCGCGCTTCGGGGCTGCGCGTGGACCGTCAGCAGCGCCCGGTCGGCTGCCGCCGCGGCGACCATTGCGCGCGGACACAGCCGCCGCCCTGTTTCGAGCAGGACATCCCCGGCGCGAAAATCGCTTCCCGCTGCGCGCACGTGGCGGTCGGGGCCATAGCCTGCGGCAAAGCGCACGCGATCGCCTTCGCGCGTTGCATATTCCTGCATGATGCAAAGGTCCGCGCCTTCGGGCATCGGCGCGCCGGTAAAGATGCGGACCGCTTCGCCCGGCCCGATAGGCGCGGGAAAGCGCGCACCCGGGCGGCTCTCGCCGACCACGGGGAGAGCCGTGTCAGGCCGGGTCGAACCAGCGTGCACCGCATAGCCATCCATCGCCGAGACAGCGGTGCGCGGGGCATCGCTTCGCGCGGTCACCGGGGCTGCGAGCACCCGTCGGGCCGCTTCGCCCAGCGGCACCTCCTCGGTGCCGAGCGGGACGATTTGTCCGGCGATCAGTTCGAGCGCCCTGTCGAACGCAATCATCGTTTCTCCCAGGGGCCGGATTGCCCGCCTTCCTTCGCGATCACCTCGATTTCGCCGATCGTCATCGCCCTGTCGACCGCCTTGAGCATGTCGAACAGCGTCAGGCAGGCGACCGAAACGGCGGTCAGCGCCTCCATCTCGACCCCGGTGCGCGCTTCGGTCCGCACCTCGGCAATGACCGAGAAGCCGGGGAGGGTTTCGTCGATCGCGATCTCGACCTCGACCTTGGACAGCGCGAGGCTGTGACACAGAGGAATGAGGTCGGCGGTGCGCTTGGCGGCCATGATCCCGGCGAGTTCTGCGGTCGCGATCACGCTGCCCTTGGGCGTCTTGCCGGCCCTCACCAGCGCGAGAGTCGCGGGCGCGCAGGTCAATTGTCCCGCGGCTCTGGCCCGGCGCGCGGTGACCGGCTTCGATCCGACATCGACCATGCGCGCGCGGCCATCGTCATTGAGATGGGTCAGCCTGGTCATGCGCACACTTCCCTCAGCCGCGGCAGCGCCCCGGCAATCGAGCACGGCCGGTGGCGGCTGTCGCATTCGAGCTCGAGCAAGTCATCCCAGGCATCGCGGCACGCTCCGGTCGATCCCGGGATGCAGAAGATGAAGCTGTCGCCCGCCTGCCCGGCAAAGGCGCGCGACTGCATCGTCGCGACCCCCACGCTTTGCAGGCTCTTGTTATGAAACGCGACCGCGAAGCCGTCCATCTCGCGGGTCAGCAACGGCTTCACCGCCTCGGGCGTGGTGTCGCGCGGCGAAAAGCCGGTCCCGCCGGTGGTGAGGATGATCTCGATCTCGGGGTTATCGATCCAGTCAGCGAGACATTCGCGGATTTCGCTGACCTCGTCTCTCACGATATCCCGCGCGACAAGCTTGTGGCCCGCCGATTGCAGCCGCTCGCTCAGCAAGGCACCCGAGGTATCGCTATCGAGCGTGCGCGTGTCCGAAATCGTCAGAACCGCCATTCCGAGCGGAAAGAAGGTCAGGCTCTCGTCAATTCCGGGCACAGGATCTTCCCTTTCCAGCCGTTATCCAAGGTGGTTGCCGGGTCGGTAGTGGAGTCACCGCCCGCGGCGCAGCGCATGATCCTTGAACTTGGGCTGTGTAGCAAGCGCGCAGACAATTGTCGGCGAGCGGATTGGCGATGGCCGCGCCAGCGGCTACGAGGAGGTCATGGACCTCGACGACCTTCTGCAACGCTATTTTGCCACCCACGATATTTCCGAAGTGAGCCCCGATGCGCTCGCCGCAGGGATCGAGCGTTGCCAGGTCGACCTCGGGCTCGAAAAGGATCGGGGCAAAAGGTTCGCGCTGTGGACCCTGCTCACCATTCTCGGCAGCGCGCCCGATCTCGACGTCGTTTTCGAGGACGAAGACGACCGCAACGCCGCGCGTGATTTCATGGAATTGCTCGAGGCGTCGCAGGTCCCTCCCCCGAAGGATTAGCCGTCTTGGCGCCGGCGCGCTCGGCGTCGCCGATCATCCTCCCGCCGCCTCCTCGATTGCCGCGATCGCCTCCTCGCTCGCCCAGTCATATCCGCCGGCCACGCGAAACAGCTCGCGTCCGCTTGCATCGTAGAGCACGGTGAGCGGCAACCCGCCGTCGCCTCCGACCGCTTGACCCA
>JBFHIF010000222.1:0-3560 GCA_041596595.1 Erythrobacter sp.
CGCCGTCGGAACAGCTGCAGCATTAAGCACAGCTTCTGCCGGTGTCGTTGTTCCTCCACCTCGTCCTTTAGGCTGTTTTACTTCTTCGTCTTCTTCAGCTACTCGCTCCCTTTTGCTGGGACCTTCTCCTTCTTCTACGTCGTCGTCGTCTTCGTCTCTTCCGTGCCCATCATCGTCGTGCCTCCGCAAGGGACAATCCGTAGCAGGAGGAACCGTCGTCTCCGCCGCCCTTTTTTCATCGTCGGGGGCGGGCGCTCGTCCGAGATCCGGATCGAAGGGCAGTATCTCCCCGCACCAAGCCTCGACGAACTCGATGAACTGGTCGGGAGCGGGCTGTTGAACGGCGCGATCGTGGCCGATCTCCACCATGACCATCCCGACGAATGGGAGCGCCTGTTCGCCAGGGCCGCCCTGGCCGGAATCCCGGTCTACCACCACCGTCAGGTGGCCGAGGCACAGACCGGCCAGGTGAAGATCACCCACCTTTCCGAAAACGATCTCGGATCGCTGATCCCCAACGTGCCCTACATGGCAACGAAACGCGCGATCGACGTGGTCGCCGCCGCCATTCTCCTGCCGCTGCTCGCGATCCCTTTCGCGCTGATCGCGCTCGCGATCCGGCTGGATTCGCCCGGCAATGCCTTCTTCATCCAGAAACGCATGGGGTTCCGTGGCCGGACCTTCAACATGATCAAGTTCCGCACGATGCGCCCGCGCGCCCAGGTCGAGTGCGAGGATGCGGCACGGATCGACGCGATGACCCAGTCCGATGACGCGCGCATCACCCGCCTCGGGCGGTTCCTGCGCAAGACCCGGATCGACGAGCTTCCGCAGGTCATCAACGTGCTCAAGGGCGAGATGAGCCTGATCGGCCCGCGGCCCGAAGCTTTGTCGCTGTCGCGCTGGTACGAACAGGAATTGCCGTTCTATTCCTATCGCCACATCGTGCGCCCGGGCATTACCGGCTGGGCCCAGGTCACGCAGGGCCACGTGACCGACGTGACCGACGTCAACGCCAAGCTGCGATACGACTTCTATTACGTGAAGAATATCTCGATGTGGCTCGATTTCCTGATCGTGCTTAAGACCATGCGGGTCATCTTGACAGGCGTGGGCGCCAAGTGACAGGTGCCGAGCCGCCGCCGCGAATGTAGCGACGGTAGGCCCACCGGGCAGGGAGCATGATCAGCTTGCGGAAAGTTCTCATCACCGGATCGGCCGGGTTCATCGGCTATCACCTCGCCCAGGCGCTGCTTGCCGAAGGTTATGCGGTCGCCGGCTATGACGGGCTGACCGACTATTACGATGTCGAGCTCAAGAAGCGGCGCCACGCCATGCTGCTCGAACACGACAATTTCTGCTGCAAGGTCGGGATGCTCGAGGATCTCGACACGCTGCGCGGCTTTGCGCGCGAACACGCGCCCGACGTGATCGTCCACCTCGCGGCGCAGGCCGGGGTGCGTTACAGCCTCGAAAACCCGCGCGCCTATATCGATGCCAATGTGATCGGCACCTTCAACCTGATGGAGGTCGCGCGCGAGCTCGCTCCCGATCACCTGCTGATGGCATCGACCAGTTCGGTCTACGGCGCGAACGAGGATATGCCCTTTTCCGAAACCGAAAAGGCCGACACCCAGCTGACCCTCTATGCGGCGACCAAGAAAGCCAACGAGGCGATGGGTCATTCCTATGCCCACCTGTGGAACCTGCCGACCACGATGTTCCGCTTCTTCACGGTCTATGGCCCGTGGGGGCGGCCCGACATGGCACTGTTCAAGTTTACCAGGGGAATCCTCGAAGGCACCCCGATCGACATCTACAATCACGGCGAGATGTTCCGCGACTTTACCTATGTCGACGATCTGGTTCGCGGCATCCGCCTGCTGATCGACGCGGTCCCGCGCAGGGTCGATAGCGCCGACGAGATCGAGGAGTGGGACAGCCTCTCACCGGTCGCCCCGTTCCGGGTGGTCAATATCGGCAATTCGAGCCAGGTGCGGCTGATGGATTACATCACCGCGATCGAGAAGGCCTGCGGGCGCGAGGCGACCAAGAATTTCCTGCCGATGCAGAAGGGTGACGTGCCCGCCACCTGGGCCGACACGACGCTGCTCGGCAAGCTGACCGGCTACGTCCCCCAGACCGGGGTCGAGGAAGGCATCGCCCGCTTCGTCGAATGGTATCGCGATTATTACGCGGCCTGAGCCGCGCGCCGACTAGCTGCCGGGGCCGTCATCCTCGGGGCCGACGGCGGGCGCCTTCGTTTCCTCGCCGGGCAGCTGGCCCGAGCGCTCGCGTTCGAGCCGTTCCATATATTCGCGCTCGATCGCCTCGACCCGCTCCTGTTCGGAAGCCGCGGATTCGTCGATCGTCGCCAGCCGTTCCTGCCGCGCGGCCTCGATGAGCTGGCCGAAACGCACATTCTCGCCCTCGGCCCGGTCGGCATAGGCAGCATCGATCATCTTCTGGGTGCAGCCGGTAAATCCGCCCGCGCCCGCCGGATCGCACGACATCGTGCCGAAGGCACCGATATAGCGGATCGATTCGACCCGTTCGGCCCAGGCGGTGTTCTGCGGCGAATCGCTCTGGCGAAGGTTGCGCGGGATCCGGTAGCGATCGGCCTCGACCAGGATTTCGCACACCACGATCTCGTCGGGCGAGGTGGGTTGGGGGCATTCGGTCTCGTCATAGGCGATGACCATGTTGACCCTGTCGCCGCCCTTGCTCTGCGCAGCGGCAGGCCCCGCGGCAACCAGCGCGGCGGCGGTGACGGAAAGAAGTGCGGTTAACCTGATCATCGCTGTCATCCCTGTCTGCGGCATTGTTTCGCGCCGCTTCATCATGCCGCAAGCGCTAGCCGCAGGCCACTGAATTGCGCGTGAACCTTCCGCGTTTAGCGAAATATTGAACTCTTGCGTCCATGACCTCGCACCATGAACGCACCTTTTCAACCCGAGGGCGCGCCCAGCGTTCCCGCGCTTGTGCCCTCCGGCGAAGCGATCGCTGTGGTCGGGCTCGGCTATGTCGGCCTGCCGGTAGCGGTGGCGCTTGCCGAACGGCTGGGCAAGACCGGATGCCGAGTGACCGGCTTCGACATCTCGGCCGAACGGGTCGCGGCCTTGCGCGAAGGCCGGGATTCGACCCGCGAGATCGACCCCGAAAGGCTCAAGGCATCGGCGCTCGAGATTTCCGACGATCCCGCCTGCCTTGCCGGCGCGACAATCATCATCGTCACCGTCCCGACCCCGATCACGCGCGACCGGCGCCCCGATCTCGCGCCGCTCAAGGCGGCGTGCCGCACGATCGGCCCGCATTTGCGCGAAGGCGCGCTGGTCGTGTTCGAATCGACCGTATTCCCCGGCGCGACCGAAGAGGTCTGCGGGCCCCTGCTCGCCGAGGCCTCGGGCCTCGCGCAGGGTAGGGAGTTCGCGCTCGGCTACAGCCCCGAAAGGATCAATCCGGGCGACCAGGTCCACCGGCTCGAATCGATCATCAAGGTAATCGCCGCCGACAGCGAGGACGCGCTTGCAAGAATGCGCGCCGTCTATGGCGCGGTGGTC
>JBFHIF010000223.1:0-3549 GCA_041596595.1 Erythrobacter sp.
GCGCGCCGCGGTGGATGGAGTGCCGCGCTGGGCCGATTTTGACGATCCGCTCGAAGCGATTTCGGCGCGGGTCGGCGGCATCCGCAGTCGCGCCGAACGCGAGGCAAGGATGGCGATGGACGGCCGGTTTTCGCAGGACGAGGCAGCTGCGCTCGAAACGATGGGGCTCGGCATGGATATCGATCGCGGGCGCCTGAGGCGACGCTATTCGGAGCTCGTGCGGCGTTATCATCCCGACCGGAATGGCGGGGACCGGCGGCACGAGGCGCGGCTAACCAAGGTGGTCGATGCCTATCAACTGCTCAGGAACAGCTCCGCGATCCGCTGATCATTCGCTTTCGCAGATCGCGGCGAGCTGCGCGGCGCAGGCTTCCCATCCCTCGGCGAATCCCATCTCGATATGCTTGCGCTGCGCTTCCTCGGACCAGTGGCGCGCGCGCGCCGTGTAGCGCGTGCCCGAGATCCCGCCGCGCGTCTCGGGCGCGATCTCCCAGCTGCCGATCATCGAAGCAGGGGCGGGCTGGTATTCGCCGTCGACGATCTGCACCGCATCGGTTCCGACAAATCGCCTGCCCTCGTCCCACTCGAGGAAGATCCCATCATTGGCCAATTGCTCTCCGTCGGGGCCGTGCATCACCCCGAACCAGCGGCCACCCGATCTGCGTTCGAGCACCTTGGTCTCCGATCGCCAGGGGGCAGGGCACCACCATTCGTCCTGGCGGTCGGTCATGGCTTCCCAGACCTTTTCGGGCGGCGCGGCGATGAAGCGCGTGACGGTCAATTCCTCGGGCAAACCCGTCAACTCTCCTCTATCAGCCGCTGATCGACCGCGCGCGCTTCGACATAGGCCTCGCGCGAGGTGAGGCGATCCGAATAGGCGCGCAAGACCGCGCTTTCGGGCAAAGAGCCGAATTGCAGGCCCCAGATCACCTGGCTGCCGAGATAGGTGTCGGCCATGGTGAATCTCTTGCCCGCGGCAAAATCGTTCGACTTGAGCCAGCTTTCGAGCGTGGAAAGCATCAATTCGAACGATCCAAACCCCGCCATCCCGGCCTTGTCGGGCGGCACCTCCCAGCCCATCGCCTTGCCCACCACTGCCTGTTCGAGCGGGCCTGCGGCGAAGAACAGCCAGCGGAAATAGGATGCCTTTTCATGGGTGTCGGGCAGCAATTCGGCGCCGTGATGGGTTTCGGCAAGGTAGTGATTGATCGCCGCCGCTTCGGTCACGACATGGTCATGGCCGTCGTGATGGTGGACGAGGGCCGGGACCTTGTTCATCGGATTGATCGCGCGATAGCTTTCGGGCCGCGAATCCCAGTTCATCACCACGTGAACGTAATCGGCATCGACTTCGTGCAGCGCCCAGCGCGAGATCTGCCCGCGGCTCATCGCCACGGTGTAGAAGGTATATTCGGCCATCGCTTGTGCCCCCTAGTCGCGACCAAGCGCGTAGATCGGTTCGAACCCGCCATAGATCAGCCGCTTGCCCGCAAACGGCATTTCTTCGGGCATTTCCATTTCCTCGTTTTCTTCCATCGCCTTTGCGGCGCTTTCGCAGGTCGCCTTGTCAGGCCATATCACCCACGAAAAGACGATGTGCTCGCCGTCCTCGGCCTTGACCGCCTTGCGGAAATCGGTGTGTTCGCCTTCCTTGACGTCGTCCTCGATCGCCTCGACGATCTCGAGCGCGCCGTAGCGCTGGAACATCTCGCCCGCGGCTTTTGCCATCTTCAGATAGGCGTCCTTTTTCCCGGGCAGCACCGGGACCACGAAACCCTGAACATACATTGCACCTCTCCCTTCGCAGCGGAAGGATAACACGGATGCGAGCCCCGGCGCAGTCAATATTGGCGGAAGGCCCAGCGCAAGGTCCGGCCCACGCCCCAGGTCGCGGCGCGCGCGGGGAGGGCGGTCAGAAGCGGGCGTTGAAGCCGCAACATCGAGCGGGCCCAGTCGGGCAGCATTGCGACCGCTTCGGCTCCGATCATCGCTTGCAGTGCTGGCGGCGTGCCCTCGGGCTTCTGGCTGAGCACCAGCTTTGCGACCTCGCGCGCCTCGGGCGAAGCTTTCAGGTCGCCGCGCAATTCGCGAAAGATCGTTTCTGCCTCGCTGGTGGTCTCGGGCACCGGGTCTGCACCCAGCGCGCGCGCGACGACGGCGAACTGGCGGAAATACTCGTCCCGTTCTCCATACGACATGTCGGGGCGAACATGGCGGAGATAGCCGGTGAGAAAGCTCTGTGCTTCGACCACGTGGACCCAGGCGAGCGTGCGCGGATTGGTCGCAGTGTAGGCCGTGCCGTCGGGCAGGGTCCCGCCGATCTGCGCGTGGATCGCATTGACCCGCTCGATTGCCGCCAGCGCATCGTCGCGGTGGCCGAAAGTGGTGACAGCGATGAAGCGCGCGGTGCGCCGCAACCGACCGTGCATGTCGGCGCGAAAGTTGGAATGGTCGAGCACCCCCTGGAGCGCGTGCGGGTGAAGCATCTGGAGCAGGAGACCGCGCACGCCTCCGGTCATCATCCCGACAATATCGGCATGAACCCGCCGGATCGGGCTGTCGCGTTCGAACAGTGCCTCATCCGAAGGGGGAACCGGCTTCTGTCCCGCCGCGGAATCGTTGAACACGCCGCGCACCTGCTCGACGAGCTTCAACCGCAGGCTTTCGATGGGATCGGGCATGGTCCATGCTATCTAGGCGGTGCGCGGCGATAATTCGACCCGCTCGCGCTATGCGGTGGCCGCTTTTTGCGATGCGGCGGCCCGATCACGCGCCTATCCGTCTTGCAGCGCGACGCTTCGCGCTCTAACCGGGGCGCGCAATGAAATCACACTCCTCCGAAGAATTCGCCGGCAAGAGCGCCATTCCGTCCAAGCCCGACAGCACGGTCGACGTGCGCGACACGTTCGGGATCGATGTCGACTGGCAGGTCCCCGCTTTCAGCGCGAATGACGAACACGTGCCCGAGCTGGACGAAAGCTACGTCTTCGATGCCGACACCACGCTCGCGATCCTGGCGGGGTTCGCGCACAACCGGCGGGTGATGATCCAGGGTTATCACGGCACCGGCAAGTCGACCCATATCGAGCAGGTGGCGGCGCGGCTCAACTGGCCGAGCGTGCGGGTCAATCTCGATGCGCATATCAGCCGCATCGATCTCGTCGGTCGCGATGCGATCGTCCTCAAGGACGGATTGCAGGTTACCGAATTCAAGGAAGGCATCCTGCCCTGGGCTCTGCAGCACCCGGTTGCGCTAACCTTCGACGAATATGACGCCGGGCGGCCCGACGTGATGTTTGTGATCCAGCGCGTGCTCGAATTCGATGGCAGGCTGACCCTGCTCGATCAGAACCGGGTGATCACTCCGAACCCCTATTTTCGCCTGTTCGCGACCACGAATACGGTCGGGCTGGGCGATACGAGCGGGCTGTATCATGGCACGCAACAGATCAACCAGGGCCAGATGGACCGCTGGAACATCGTCGTCACGCTGAACTATCTGCCCGCCGCAACCGAAAGCGCGATCATTCTGGCGAAGGTTCCCGCCAC
>JBFHIF010000224.1:0-3538 GCA_041596595.1 Erythrobacter sp.
CGATGGTCGCCGATCGTGCCGGCAGCACGGCCATAGGCCCAGCCTGCGAGAAGGAACAACACGTAGAACGCAGCGACAAGGCTTTTGTAAAATGGCGTCATCTGCGCCTCGGCGCTGGCGCTCTCGTCGATCAGCGGGGTTCCGGGGCCCCAGGTCATCGCCGCCCACAGGGCGATCACGCCGAGCACGGCGAGACCGGCATTGCGGAGCCCTTTGCGCTCGCCATCGGTCAGCGGTCGATCGCTGTCTCCGTCATCGCCATCGGGGGCGGTCGAACTCGAACCGCTATATGTGCCAAGCCGAGGCTCGATCATCTTGTCGGTGACATACCAGATCACCGGCAGGAAAACGAAGGTCATCGCGGCGATGAAATACCAGTTGCCCGCAATATTGGCGGTCCAGTCGCCGAAGACGGTTTCGACGCTGGCCTCGGTAATGCCGAACAGCAGGGCGTCGAGCTGGCCGGGAAGCAAATTGGCCGAGAACCCCCCGGAAACGCCAGCAAAGGCAGCCGCGATCCCTGCGATCGGGTGGCGACCGGCGGCATGGAAGATGATCCCTGCAAGAGGGATGAGGACGACATAGGCGGCATCCGCTGCCAGATTGCCCATCATGCCGACCAGAACCACGATCGGCGTTAGCAGGCCCTTGGGAGCATCGCGAACACCGGCGCGCATCGCCGTGCCGAACAGGCCGGATCGTTCGGCAACGCCTGCGCCGAGCATCACCACCAGAACGTATCCGAGCGGGTGGAAGTGAGTGAATGTCGTGGGCATCTCGACCCACAGTTTCTGGATATTCTCGGCCGATAGGAGGCTGGTCGCGGTGATGACCGTCGCGCTGCCGGTATCGGGATCGATCTCGGTCGGGTGAAGCGCGGCAACTCCGGTGAGGCTGGCGATCAGAGAGATGACGATCAGTCCGGCAATTAGCCAGAAGAACAGGAAGACGGGATCGGGCAGCTTGTTTCCGCCGCGCTCGATCCAGCCGAGAATTCCGGTCATGCCCTGTGATTTGCTGTCTGCGGGGGCTGCGCTGGCCATGAAAGACGTCCTCTTGCCGATTATCCCATAAAGTCGGAGCAGGGACGTAGCATTGCGACCGGACCCTGTCTGCCCTGTGAACGACATGGATGTGGATGGCCGGGGGAGGGCTCGCGGCGTGCGCTTGTCGGCGCTCGAACCCCGGTGCAAGGCTAGCGCATGGCAAAGCTGTATTTCTACTATTCGAGCATGAATGCGGGCAAGTCGACCACGCTGCTCCAGGCCGATTTCAACTATCGCGAGCGCGGCATGCGAACGATGCTCTGGACCGCAAGGCTCGATACCCGGTCGGAAGGCATGGTCCGCAGCCGGATCGGGCTCGAAGCGAACGCTCACCATTATCAGACCGATACGGACCTGTGGGACGCGGTGCGGTCTGCCCACCTCGCCGAGCCGCTCGACTGCGTGCTGATCGACGAGGCGCAGTTCCTGACCAAAGCGCAGGTCTGGCAGCTTGCAAGGCTCGCCGACGAGACAGGCATACCGGTGCTCTGCTATGGCATCCGCACCGATTTCCAGGGCGAACTGTTCGAGGGATCGGCAGCGCTATTGGGAATTGCCGATGCGCTCGTCGAATTGAAGGCGGTGTGTCATTGCGGGCGCAAGGCGACGATGAACCTGCGCGTCGATGCGGACGGAAGGCCGGTGGCCGAGGGTGAGCAAACCGAGATCGGCGGGAACGATCGCTATCTCGCATTGTGCCGAAAGCATTTCAGCGAAGCGCTTGCGTCCTAGCGCATTGCAGGCGCGATCCCTAGTTAGGCACGATGATCGACACGCTCATCCTCGCATTTGTCCTGATCCCGTGCCTCGTGGTCGCAATCGTCTTTCACGAAGTTGCGCACGGCTATGTCGCCAATGCGCTGGGTGACCCCACGGCGCGGCTTCGCGGCCGGTTGACGCTCAACCCCATTCCGCACGTCGACCCTGTCGGAACCTTGCTGGTGCCGGGCATGCTCGCCTTGCTTGGCGGTCCGGTGTTCGGCTGGGCAAAACCTGTGCCGGTGAACAAGTATCGGCTCGACAACCCGAGGTTCGGGATGATGGCCGTGGCAGCCGCAGGCCCGGCGAGCAATTTCGTGATCGCACTGGTCGCGGCGGTCCTGTTCGGCATCTTTGCACCTGACGGGGCGCAGTTCGGGACCACCGCAAGTTCGGCCATGCTGATCGAGGATGCGGCGGGTGAGTTCAGGCCGCTGACCACGATGCTGTTCTACATGATGTTGATCAACGTCTTTCTGGGACTCTTCAATCTCCTTCCTATCCCTCCCTTCGATGGATCGCACATCGTCGGCGGCCTCCTGCCCGCCAGGATGCGCGCAGGGTGGGACCGTTTGCAGCAGGTGGGCATGTTCCTCCTGATCGCGCTCATCGCGGCGAGCTGGGCCTTCGGGACGGGCTGGATCGCCGGCTTCGTAATGCCACCGGTCGAATGGGCGATGTCCTTCTACCTCGATGTCTCTGCGCTCGTTTCCGGGAATTGAGCAACGCCTCCCGGATGCCGAGCAGGCGCGCTGGACGCAGGCACGAACCCGGCATAGAGCGCTGGCGTGATTAACGGCTGGATCATCCTCGACAAACCGCGCGGGCTGGGCTCGACCCAGGCAGTGAGCGCGGTCAAGCGCAACCTTCGTGAAGGCGGCTATCCCAAGACCAAGGTGGGACACGGCGGAACGCTCGATCCGCTTGCTGAAGGGGTCCTGCCGATCGCGCTGGGCGAAGCGACGAAGCTCGCCGGGCGGATGCTCGATGCGAGCAAGGTCTATGAGTTCACCATTCAGTTTGGAGAGGAAACCGACACGCTCGATTCCGAAGGCGAAGTCGTGTGCCGGTCTGATCGCATTCCGCCGCTTGCGGCGGTGGCGGCGGTGCTCGAACACTTTACCGGCCCGATCGAACAGGTGCCGCCCGCTTTTTCCGCGCTCAAGGTCGACGGCAAACGCGCCTACACACGGGCAAGGGCAGGGGAAGAGGTTACGATCCAACCACGCGAAGTCACGATCCATTCGCTCGACCTCGCGTCTGGTTACAGCCATGTTGACGAAGAATTGGGCTCGGCCTTCGCGACGACGCGGGGAAGGCCCGACCCTTTCGATCCGACCGCCCCGATGGTTGTCGCGTCCAGCGTGACCTTGCGCGCCCATGTGTCGAAAGGCACCTATATCCGCAGCCTAGCCCGCGATATCGCCCGCGCCCTTGGAACCTGCGGCCACGTGACCTATCTGAGGCGGACCAAGGCTGGCCCGTTCCGCGAGGATCAGGCGATTTCGCTGGACAATCTCAACGAAATCGGTAAGGGCGCGAGCCTTCATGATCTTCTCCTGCCGTTGGAGGCAGGGCTGGACGACATCCCGGCCCTCAACCTCTCCCAGACAGACGCGCAGGCGGTCCGATCGGGCCGGATCCTGTCTGGATTGCCCCAACCATCCGGGCTCTATTGTGCGATGCTGGACCTTGTTCCGGTGGCGCTGGTGGAACTGGACGATGGGACGGCC
>JBFHIF010000225.1:0-3523 GCA_041596595.1 Erythrobacter sp.
CCATAGGTCAGGTTGAGCGAAAAGAAGCTTCGCAGGATCGGCGGCAGCGCGGTCGTGACCGCGACCCACCATGCGGCTGTGAAAACCGCGCCGGGCCATTTGGGATAGCGGCGCTGCCGATATTTGCCTGGCGTCAGCGTGTAGAACAGCATGTAAAGCGACGCGGTCAGCCCGAGCGCGGGAATGATCCGCGACACGCGCAGCGTATCGACCGCATCGTTGAGTTGAGGAAAGCGGGCATCAATTACCTGCTGCGCGGTGCTGATGACCACGGTCGCGAATAGCGAAATCAGCAGCAGGATCACCGCGCCAAGGATGATCCCCGTCGATGCCAGCCGATATTGCCAGAACGCCTTGGTCGCGCGTGTCCCATAGGCGCGGCGCAGGATGTCGCGCACGGTTTCGATCAGGCTCGAAATGGTCCACAAGCCGACCCCGACACCGAGCCACAGTAGCAGGCCCGAACGCGCATCGATCACGTCGGCGGCGACCGGTTCGATCACCCGTGCAACCGTGGGCGGCATCGACAGCAGGATCGCATCAATGATCATCTGCCGCTCGGCGGCCTCGCCGAACAGCTGGAACAGCGCTCCACTGACGATGAAGAACGGAAAGATAGCCAGCATCGACAGGTAAGCGAGGTTGCCGGCGTGGATGAAGCCGTCGTTATAGGTGCCCACCGCGGTGCGCTTGGCGACTTCGAAGGCCCGCGTACCCGGCATGAGCGGGCCCAGCGCCACTGTGAGAACGGCTTTCCAGCGCGGCAGGTCGCGGCGCAGGAAAGGTCTGCGCATGAAGCGCCGAAGCCCCTGGTCGTGTCGCAGGCGACGCGCTTCTGGCGAGAGCGAGACAACTTCTCGCTCGTCGGGCGGGGGAAGGCCTGCGTCCTCGCTCATCCCCGCATTCGGCTAGAGGCCGAACTTCTCGCGCGGGCTGCTAGGGTCACGCCAGTCGCCGAGCCGTTCCTCGAGCGGCTCAAGGTCTTCGGGCAGCTGGATATCGAGCGTCACCAGCTGATCGCCCCGCTCGGGCTTGCCGCCCGCGCCCTTGGCGCCTTTCCTGGTCCAGCCCTTGCCGGCCAGACGCATCACGGTCCCACCATTGGTGCCGGGCTTGATCGTCAGCATGACCGGGCCATCGACGGTGGGACACTTGACCTTGGCGCCGCGGATCGCCTCGTCGAGCGTGATCGGGAGGTCCATCCGGATATTGTCTCCATCGCGGCGAAAGAAGGGGTGGCTGCCGATCTCGACCACGACGATCCCGTCGCCATTGCCGCCCGGACCTTCGTGGCCCTTGCCCTTGAGCCGCATCTGGGTGCCGTCCTCGACCCCGCCGGGGAGCTTGAGGTTGATGGTCTTGCCATCGGCGAGCGTGATGCGCTGATCGCGTCCCGAGGCCGCGTCAACAAACGGCACGGCCAGCCGATACTGGATGTCCGCCCCGCGCGGCCTGGGAGGAGGGGGGCGCTGGCCGAAGCCACGCCGCGCGCCGCCATTGCCGCCCGGGCGCGCACGTCCGCCGCCGAACAACCCTTCGAACAGATCGCCGAGATCGACTTCCTCGCCGCCGAAACCGCTGTCGCGATAGCCGCCGCCGCGCATCCCGCCCGGCCCCGCGCCATATCCCCCGCCGCGCCCGAAACCGCCGCCCATACCTGCGAACGGGTTGACCGGATTGCCATCGGCGTCGATTTCTCCCCGATCAAATTGGGCCCGCTTGTCCTTGTCCGACAGCAGGTCGTAAGCCTTGGTCGCGTCAGAGAATTTCTCTGCCGCGTGGGGATTATCCTTGTTGCGATCGGGATGAAGCTCCTTGGCGAGCTTGCGATAGGCGCTCTTGATCTCTTTTTCGTCCGCGGTGCGCGCGACGCCAAGGGTGCCGTAAGGGTCCTTCATGGTGAGTTAGCTAGGTGAGACAGTGCCCCGGTGCAAGCGGGGGCGACGCATTGGATGCTTTTTCGCACGGCCGCGATGTGCAAGAGGGGCGCTAGGCAGATCAGGTGCGGGAGCAAACGGTGATGGGAAACGGGAGCGAGAGCAGCGACATGTCGGCGGGCGACGATTGCGAGATTCCCGCTCACGCTGACCCGTTTGAACTGTTCGACGCGTGGTTCGCCGAGGCGTGCGAGAGCGAACCCAACGATCCCAACGCGATGGCGCTCGCCACGGCCACGCCCGATGGCCTGCCCTCGGCTCGCATGGTCCTGCTCAAGGGGCATGGGCCGGGCGAGGCACAAGGCGGCGGATTCACCTTCTTCACCAATGCCAACAGTCGCAAGGGCCACGAAATTCGCGCCAATGGCCGAGCAGCACTGTTGTTTCACTGGAAAAGCCTGCGCCGCCAGATCCGGATCGAAGGGAGTCTCGTCGAAGTGTCACCCGAACGGGCTGACGCCTATTTCCATTCGCGCCCGTTCGACAGCCAGGTCGGAAGCGCCGCGAGCGATCAATCCGAGCCGCTCGAGAGCCGCCGTGTCTATCTCGACCGGGTCGAGGCGCTGCGCGCACGCTACGAAGAAGGCGGCGCGGTGCCGCGCCCCCCGCACTGGACCGGCTTCACCCTGCGACCCGAACGGATCGAATTCTGGACCGACCGCCCCAACCGGCTGCACGAACGTCGGCTCTATACCCTGACAGGGGCGGGCGATGCGCTCGGCTGGTCCGACACGCTGCTTTACCCCTGAAGAGATCCGAAGATGACCCGATCGATACCCTACTGGCATGTCGATGCCTTCAGCGCCGAGCCGTTCGGCGGAAACCAGGCGGCGGTGATGCTGCTCGACGAATGGCTGGAAGACGACGTGCTCCAGGCGATCGGAGCGGAAAACAATTTCGCCGAAACCGCATTCCTGGTTCGCGATGCGAGCGGCGGGGCCGACTGGGAGCTTCGCTGGTTCACCCCAACCGACGAGGTTGCGCTGTGCGGTCATGCCACGCTCGCCAGCGGCCACGCGATCCTCGATCGCGATGGCGGGGAGCGCGTCACGTTTGCCACGCGCAAGGCCGGGATCCTCGAAGTCAGGCGGCTGGGCAATGCCTACGAACTCGCGCTTCCGCTGACCCGGGTCCGCCCCGCCGAAATGCCTGACCTCGTGGGTGCTCTGGGTATTCGGGGAGAGACTTTCCTGTCGCATGAAGGCGCCGAGCAGACCGCGATCGTGCTTTACGAAAGCGAAGCGCAGATCCGCGCGCTCGCCCCCGATCTGGGCGCGCTGGGGGAAATCGATCTCATGGCGATCTGCACCGCTCCGGGCGAAACTTGCGACGTGATCAGCCGGGTCTTCGTTCCCGCCTGGGGGGTCCCCGAAGACAGTGTGACCGGCTCGGCCCATGCCGCGCTCGCCCCGTTCTGGGCCGAGCGATTGGGGAGAAACGCAATGACAGCCCACCAGGCCAGTCGCCGCGGCGGTGACCTCACCATGCGGCTCGAAGGCGACCGGGCATGGCTTGGCGGACCGTGCGTTACGGTGGTCGAAGGGACTTTTCGGCTCTAGCTTTCTCGCAAACCGCGCTTCGTCAGC